>NZ_JBAKHS010000006.1:0-150952 GCF_036906795.1 Micromonospora sp. CPCC 205739
CGCGGCGATCAGCAACAACTGGTCCGCGTTCGACATGATCTTCCCGGCCGGTGACTTCGACGGCGACGGTGACCCGGACGTGCTGGCGCGCAACGCCTCGACCAAGGACCTGTGGCTGTACAAGGGCAACGGCTCCGGCGGCTTCTCCTCCGGTGCGGGTGCGATCAGCACCAACTGGTCCGCGTTCGACCGGATCTTCTCCGTCGGTGACTTCGACGGTGACGGGGACGCGGACGTGCTGGCGCGCAACGCGTCGACGAAGGATCTGCATCTGTACCGGGGCAACGGCTCGGGTGGCTTCACCTCGGGCACCGGCACGGCGGTCAGCAACAACTGGTCCGCGTTCGACCTGGTCTTCTCGGTCGGTGACTTCGACGGTGACGGGGACGGCGACGTGCTGGCCCGCAACGCCTCGACCAAGGACCTGCACCTGTACCGGGGCAACGGCTCGGGCGGCTTCGTCTCGGGCACCGGCGCGGCGATCAGCAACAACTGGTCCGCCTTCGACCGCATCTTCTGACCGCCTCCGCGGAGGGGCCACCCGGCCATCGCCGGGTGGCCCGTCCGCCGTACCCACCGGAGATGCCACATGTCGCTGTATTTGCCGGAGCCCACCGGCGTCGGCGCGCCCGTCCGGCTCGTCGAGTGCGGTGAGCCCCTGATCGACGTCGGCACGGTCGGCACCCTCGCCCGGCCGGCCCGCCCCGGCCCCGGCCCGTTCCTGCGGAGCGCCCTCGTCGACCGGCTGGTCGCCGCGCAGACCATCCTGCCGCCGGGCCTGCGGCTGACCGTGGTGGGCGGCTGGCGCCCGGCCGGTGCCGGCCCGTGCCGCGTCGGGCTGGACTCCGGGCGGGTCCGCCGGGCTGGAATGGTCGATCGGATCATCCGGCGGGCACCGGCCGAGGCCGACCCGCACCTCACCGGAGCGGCCGTCGACCTCACTCTCTGTGACGCCGCCGGGGTGGAGTTCGCCCTCGGCAGCGGCCTCTACGCCCGGCCCGAGGAGTGCGACGGCGCCTGCCACACCGCGTCGCCGCTGGTGCCGCCCGAGCCCCGGGCGCGCCGGTTGCTGCTGGTCCACGCCCTGACCACGATGAACCTCGTCAACTACCCGTCCGCCTGGTGGCACTGGTCGTACGGCGATCTGCACTGGGCGGCGGTGACCGGTTCGGCGGTCGCCCGCTACGGGCCGGTGCCGGGTCCGCTGCCGCCGACCGATCCCGCCGGGCCCGCCGTCCGTATCACCGGGTAGCCGGTCGAGGAGGGGTCATGCGGGACGTACCAGAGGTGGCGCCGACGCCGCTCGTGACGCTCTGTGGCGGGGCCGGTCCGGCCGACGCCGGGTGCCCGGAGCCGGCGGAGGCGACCCGCGAACCCGGCCCGGCCCCGGCCGACGACCGCCGCGACACCCCGTTCCTGCCCTGCTCCAGCCGCAGCCGCCGGATCTGACGCCGATCACCGGCGGGTCGGACGAGCCCGGCCACCAGGGGCGGCGGGGTGGCCGGAGATTGATCAGAATCTCCCGGCGATGGATTCGGTGATCATCCAGCGGATGTCCGACTCGGAGATCTGGTATGGAGCTGCCCGTGGTTTCCACTGCAGGACGTACAGCGTGCGGTCGCGGACCCATTCCGCCTGCTGAACGTCCTCGTCGCTACCTGTCAGGTAGAGGCGAACCTGGATGCCGCTGATACGGAGACGCTCCGGAGTGACGTCGTCCACGTGTTCCGTCAGGGTCGTGGTGTGAGGGTCACGGATGAGGCGCAGCAGCGAAGCGTCCCGCTGGTCGGACGGGAGCGACGTGTCGATGATGTCGGAGGCGAATGCCCCGTTGAAGGGCTTCTCGCGGCGCTTGGTGAAGCGATCCGCCGGCTCCAGGCTCGCAGGCGTAGGGATCGCGGTCGGGGACGTGGTCGGGTAGGACGGCGTCGCGTCGGCCGTGGGCGGGGCTGCCTGGCGCGGTGGAGGTGACCCCGGCGAAAGAACCGCCAGAGCGGTGCCGAGGCCGAGGATGACCGTGGCGGTGGTACAGGCCGTCAGCAGAACCTGTCGACGCGTGCGCTGTCGCTTGCCGCGGGCCAGCACGTCGGATGCGTCCAGCGGCGGGGTGGTGGCGGCAACGGCATCCATCGCATCGTGCAGGTTGATTTCGGGCTTCATCGGTTCTGGCTCCCTTGCCGCGCCGCGGTCCGCAGACCGTCCAACGGTGAGTCCTGGAGTTCTCGGCGCATCTTGCGCAGCGCTCTGTGGCAGGTGGCCTTGACCGTGCCGACGCGCATCTGAAGCATGTGCGCCACGTCTGCCTCGGTGCGATCGTCCAGGTAGCGCAGGACGATGACGGCCCGCTCCCGCCGGGTCAGGTGCCGCAACGCGGCCAGCAACGCCTGCCGGTCGTCGACGGCGCCGAACGCGGCGGCACCGGCCTTCTCGGGTACGGCGGCTGTCGGCGTCTCGTAGCGGCGGTGGGCTATCCGCCACCAATCCGTCACGGCGTTGGCGACCGCGGCGGCGACGTACGCGTACGGGTCGTCGCGTTCGATCCGGCCCCACCGCCGATACGCCCGGACGAGGACGCCCTGGACGATGTCTCGGGCCTGCTCGGTGTCACCGCACAGCAGGTACGCGTGTGCCACCAACCGGCCGGAGCGTGTGGCGACGAAGGCCGCGAACGACTCGTCGACATCCGGACCCGATCCGATTCCCATGATCTCCCTGACGGAGGACCCGGCCAGAAGGTTTACCGCGGCGCCGAGAATTCTCCGCAGCCGCCGGATCTGACACCGATCGCCGTACCAGCGGCGGCGGCTCAGCCCAGCCCGGCCACCACGTCCGAAGTGAGGTCCTGCACCGAGGGCAGCACCACGGCGGCGAGGGCCTGGGCGTCCGGGTCCAACGGGTACGACCCGTGCGGGATCGCCACCACCGGCATGCCGGCTGCGGCCGCGGAGCGTACTCCGTTGGAGGAGTCCTCGATCGCGACGCAGCGGGCCGGGTCGACGCCGAGCCGCTCGGCGACGGCCAGGTAGACGTCCGGCGCGGGCTTGCCCCGCGCGGTCTCCTCGGTGGAGAGGGTGACCCGGAAGGCGTCGGTGAGGTCCATGGCGGCCAGCGCCGCGGCGATCAGCCGGGTCGGCGACGAGCTGGCCAGCCCCAGCGGCCACCGCCCGGCGATCCGGCGCACCACCCGGTCGGCGTCGTCGATCAGGGGTACGTGGCGCGCGTACCGCCGGGTCATCTCCTCGACCACCTCGGCGGCGACCTGCCCGGCGTCGCGGTCGACGCCCAGCTCACCGCTGAGGTAGTCGGCCCACTCGCCGGTGCTCATCCCCATCAGCCGGCGCTGGGTGTCCGGCTGCCAGGTGCCCCCGTGGGCGGCCACGTACGCCCGCCGGACCTCCTCCCAGACCGGCTCGGAGTCCACGATCACGCCGTCCAGGTCGAACACCACCGCATCCACCGTCACCCGTCCATCCTCCCCGACCGGGGCCGGCGGCGGGGCGTCAGCTCTGCAGGGCGGGCAGCCCGATGGGGCTGTTCTCCGGGATCACCGTGTGGCAGGCGCGGGCCATCGGCTCGAGCAGTTCGCGGAGGCGGTCGGTGCGGTCCGGGCCCAGCGCCCGCCAGGGCCGGGCGGCGGCGAGGTCGGTGGCGTCCTCGACGGCCTGGAAACCGGCCCGCCCCAGCTCGGTCGCCTCACCCTCCGGGCCGAGCCAGCCGCGCTCGGCCAGCCGGCCCCGCGCCGCGTGCCACTGCTCCTCCGACCAGCCCCGGCCGAGCAGGTTCTGCAGGGGCTGGTCCACCGCGACCCGCCAGGCCAGCGCCTCCACCGGATCGAGGTCGGCGGCGACCAGCGCGGCGATGTGCCCGTCGCCCCGATGCTCGCGCAGCGTGGTGGCCGCCTGCCAGAGCCGGGCCAGGGGATATTCACCGCGCGGCAGGGCGGCGTTGGCCGCGCCGAGCACCCGGCCGGCCGGCTCGATCGCCCCGGCGGCCTCCTCCAGCAGCTCCGCCGCCTCGACCAGATGGGTCTCGGGCAGCTCGTAGGTCAGCTCGGCGAGGGCCTGCACGGCGCCGGTGAGCCGGGCCCGCAGCGCCTCCTGCGGGGTGGCCAGCCGCCAGACCGCCGGCAGCGCCCGGCTCACCATGGGCGGGGCGAAGGTGTAGAACGCCGCGATCACCGGGGCGGCGTCGGTGGGCCCCAGCGGCGCGGCCCGGCCGGCGAAGTAGCCCCGCCAGTAGCCGCGCAGCCCGACCGCCTCGTACGCGGCGCGGGCCCGGGGATGGAAGTAGGTGACCGCGTGCAGAGGTTCGACGTGCGTCCACATCAGCCGGGCGGTCCGCCCGGGGTCGTCCAGCGCCGACACGCGTACCTCCGCAATGGTGAGGGGTCACCGTGACGCGGCGGAAACCGCCCACGGTGACCCCGAACCTACTGCGGGTAGGTGACGACCGGGAAGACCTCTGTGGGCTACTGCACCGCGAGCACGTCGACGACGAAGCGCAGCGGGCCGGCCGGCGCGCCCGGGCGCTGCGGCTTGTCGCCGTACGCGAGGTCGGCCGGGATGTCCAGCTGCACCCGGCTGCCCACGGTCTGCCCCTGCAGGCCCTGGTCCCAGCCCGGGATCACGTTGCCCTGGCCGAGCATGAAGGAGAACGGCTCGGAGCGCTTCCAGGAGGCGTCGAACTCCTCGCCCGTCCGGTACGAGACCCCGACGTAGTTGACGGTGATCTGCTGGCCGCCCTGCGCGGCGGGGCCGTTGCCCCGGATCAGCGGGGTGGCCTTCAGGCCGCTCAGCTCACCCTCGCCCTTGCCGGCCTGCGGCTTGCTGCACAGCGCCCGGTCGGCGCCGTCGGGCAGGGTCGGGAAGCCGCCCGGGCAGCCGGCGGGCGAGGCGGCCGGCTTCGGGGCCTCGTCGCCGCCCCGGGTCACCACGAAGACGCCCACGATCACCGCGATGACGGCGAGGCCGGCGAGCGCCCCCAGCCAGGCCTGCCGGCGCCGCTTCGCCTCGGCGGCCTTCTGCGCCGCCAGCTGGGCGGCCAGCCGCCGCTGTGCCTTCGTCTCCGGGCCCTGGCCCGCCGACCGGTTCTGCGTACGCTCGCTCACGTCCTCGACTCCCTGCTGGTGTGGGTGACCGGCCCGTCGACCCGGTGCCGTGGCCAGCGCACACGGTACCTGGATCGATGCCGTCGGTGTCCCGTCGCCCGCCCGGTCTCCCACGCCCTGTCCG
The DNA here is from genome assembly GCF_036906795.1 of Micromonospora sp. CPCC 205739. Classification (NCBI taxonomy): domain Bacteria; kingdom Bacillati; phylum Actinomycetota; class Actinomycetes; order Micromonosporales; family Micromonosporaceae; genus Micromonospora; species Micromonospora sp. CPCC 205739. The sequence continues at coordinate 5,232 of NZ_JBAKHS010000006.1, forward strand.
GCGACGACACGACCGGACGACTCTGATGATCTTTTCGGTCAGTTGTCCGGTTACCGTGTTGCCGCTCGATGGATCCCCCACCTATGGTCCGCTGGCATTCTCTCCTTCAAAGACGGGGGTCTTTCTTGCCCAACATCCGTGGCGTCCTCTCGGGCGTCATCGCCACGGTGGTCGCGACGACGGCGGTGTCCGGTCCCGCCAACGCGGCCCCGGCAGCGACCGCTCCCCACACCGCTCTCTCCGTCGACGGCAACCCCAACTCCTGGTGGTACCAGGGAACCCAGGTGTTCGACCAGGCCGACGGAGCCACCTTCACCGTCGGCGCGGCCGCCGGTGGCGAGCTCAACCTTCGCGCCGAGCAGGGGGGCGACAACTGGACGTGGCGCCTGGCCCCGCCGACCGGCGCGTCCTGGACCGCCGGGACGGTGTACCAGCTGGCTGGGTATCCCAGCGCCGACTACGCCCTCGCCGACGTGCAGCACGCCGGGGCGAGCTGTGACGAGGCCCCGGGCATGCTCACCGTCCGGGAAGCCACCACCGACCCGGAGACGGGTGCGTTGACCGCCTTCGCGGCGTCGTACGTCATCTCCTGCTACTCCAGCTACAACGACCTGCACGGCGAGATCCGGTGGAAGTCGTCGGTCGACTACGCCGCCGCCGCGACCGACGTCATGTCGCACAACTTCGGTGACCGGCTGGTGGGCAGCCCGCCGGTGACCCGGACGATCACGGTGACGTCGACCGGGTCGGCGGCCACCGTCTTCGGTACGGCCGGCTTCTGGTCCCCGACGACCGCCTTCTCGATCACCGACGACACCTGCTCGGGCACCACCCGGGTCCGTGGCGAGACCTGCACCATCACGATCAGCACCGCGCCGACCAAGCTGGGTGGCGACTGGACGTGGCTCCAGCTCCCCGACAACACGGTGCTCGGCAAGCGGTACGTGCAGCTCGGCGTCAACGGCCTGGATCCGCGTACGGTCGGCGTCTCCCCGGCCTCGCTCTCCTTCGGCGACCAGTACATCGCCGACCGGGGCCCGGCGAACTCCGTCACCGTGACCGGCACCAGCGCGGAGCCGACCACCTTCGGGGCGGCCACGATCACCGGCACCGACGCCTCGTCGTTCGTCGTCACCGCCGACACCTGCAAGGGCGCGACGCTGCTCAAGGGTCAGACCTGCCGGGTGGACGTCGCGCCGACGCCGGCCGGTGCGGGTACCCGCCACGCGGTCCTGGAGCTGCCGAACGACAGCCTCAGCAACCCGCGCACGGTCCCGCTGACCGTGAACGGCGTGATCGGCTCCCGTGGCACCTACTACCCGCTGTCCCCGGCGCGGATCATGGACACGCGTACCGGCAACGGTGCCGCGAAGGCGAAGCTGGGCCCGAACGGCACGGCCAACCTCCAGGTGACCGGGCGCGGCGGCGTCCCGTCCACCGGCGTGTCCGCGGTGGTGCTCAACGTGACCGTCACCGAGCCGACGGCGTCGAGCTTCCTGACGGTGTACCCGTCCGGGAAGGCGAAGCCGAACGCCTCGTCGCTGAACTTCAAGCGGGGTTGGACCCGGTCCAACTCGGTGACGGTGGCCCTGGGCTCGGGCGGGAAGGTGGCGGTCAACAACAGCTCGGGCTACACCCACGCCATCGTCGATGTGGTCGGCTTCTACGCCAGCGACAACAGCTTCGTGTCCACCAACCGTGGCGTCGGTGGGCAGTTCCTGCCGGTGGTCCCGCGACGGCTCTTCGACAGCCGGAGCGACTGGGGGCGGAAGCTGCCGGCCGACCACCAGGTGCGGCTGGCGCTGGACTACGGCTACGACGCCAACTGGCGGATGCGCGCCGCGGTTCTCAACATCACCGCGGTGTCGCCGACGTCCAACGGCTTCCTGACCGCGTGGAACGGTGAATGGCCGGAGCCGAAGACGTCCACCGTCAACTACGGGGCGAGGTCCGTCACCCCCAACCTGGCGGTCGTGCCGCTGCGGCGCTGCTACGACTGCCCGTGGAGTTCGGAGTTGCCGACCTTCGGCGTCTACACGCTGAAGGACACCCACGTGGTCGTGGACATCGTCGGTTTCATCGACGACTCCGGCCTGCGCAACGGTCTGCGCTTCAACCCGCGGACGCCGACCCGGATCGTGGACAGCCGCGTGGGCCAGGGCCTGCCGGCCAACCTCGGTGCAGGCAAGAGCGGCGTGGTCACCACGCCCGCCGCGGTGGCGACGGCCGACACGCGTGCGCTGGCGCTCAACGTCACCGCGGTTGCCCCCACCGCCAGCACCGTCCTGAAGGTGTGGCCGAACGGCATCAACGGCATCGACCGGCCGGACGCCAGCAACCTGAACGCCGCAGCCGGGGAGACGGTGGCCAACGCGGCCGTCACCCTGATCGGCCCGACCGACCGATTCAACGTCTACAACCTCTCGGGGACCACCGGGGTGGTCGCCGACGTCGTCGGCACCTTCTGGCTCTACCCGGGCACCGCCGGCACCACCGTGCGTGGCCTCACCACGGGCGCTCCGCCCGCGGAGCCCACCCCGGGCGACATGCCCAAGCCGGACATCGCGCGACGATGAGCGGCTGAACGAGGAGAGACGAACGGGCGGTGGCCGGCGACGGCCACCGCCCGTTCCGCGTCTGCGTGGCCGTGTCGATCAGGTCACCGAGCACGAGCGGGGACTTGAGTCGAGGAGCCGCCGCAATGGACCGTCCGGCGGTAGGTTCTAGGACCATGGCGATCCTCACCGATGAAGACCTGGCCCTGCTCGCCGAGCCCCAGCTGGCCCACGTGGCCACCGTCGAGCCCGACGGCACTCCCCACGTCACCCCGGTCTGGGTAGACACGGACGGCGAGCACATCCTGTTCAACACCGCTCGGGGGCGGCAGAAGTGCCACAACATCGAGCGCAACCCGATGGTGGCGGTCTCGGTGGCGGACAAGGCCAACGACTTCCGCACGCTGTGGGTGAAGGGCACCGCCGAGCTGGTCAGCGAGGGTGCCGACGAGCACATCGACCGGATGGCGAAGAAGTACCTCGGGCAGGACACCTACCCGTTCCGGCAGCCGGGCGAGGAGCGGGTGATCGTCCGGATCACCCCCACCCAGAAGCTCGGTCGCGGCTGACCGTCGGCGGGGCCCCGGCGTACCACGGCGGTGGCCCCCGGCCCCGTCGCTCAGGCGGTCTTGCGGGGTGCGGCCTTCTTCGCGGCCGCCTTCTTCGCCGGTGCCTTGGCGGCCTTCTTCTCCGCGGTCTTCTTGGCGGCGGCCTTCTTCGCCGGCTCCGCCTTCTTGGCGGCGGCCTTCTTCTCCGCCGTCTTCTTCGCCGGGGCCTTCGCGGCCTTCTTCGCCGAGCGGGCCGCGGAGATCGGCGTCGGCTCGCCCGCGCCACCGGCGGCGGGCTCCTCGCCCCGGGCCGCCCGGGCCCGCTCGACGGAGGCCTTCAGCGCGGCCATCAGGTCCACCGCGGCGGCCGGCGCGGCCTCTTCCTCCTCCGGCTGCACCACCTCCCGCCCCTCGACCTTGGCGTCGATGACCTCCTGCAACGCCGCCCGGTAGTCGTCGGTGAAGGCGTCCGGCTCGAACGTGCCGGCCATCGAGTCGATCAGGGAGCTGGCCATCGCCAGCTCCGGGGGACGGACCTTCAGGTCCTCGTCCAGGAAGCCGAAGTCGGGGGTACGCACCTCGTCGGGCCAGAGCATCGTGTTGAGCAGCAGCACACCCTCGCGGACCCGCAGGGTTGCCAGCTGCTCGCGCTGGCGCAGCGCCACCTTGACGATCGCCACCCGCTCGGAGTCGGCGAGCGCGTCCCGCAGCAGCACGTACGGCTTGGTCGCCGAGCCCTCCGGCTCCAGGAAGTACGCCTTGTTGTAGAGGATCGGGTCGACCTGCTCGGCGGGGACGAACTCCAGCACGTCGATCGCGCGCGAGCTGGTCAGCGGCAGCTCGGCGAAGTCCTCGTCGGTCAGGATCACCATCTCGCCACCGCCGAGGTCGTAGCCCTTGGCGATGTCGTCGTAGGTGACCTCCTCGCCGCAGACCTGGCAGGTGCGCTTGTAGCGGATCCGGCCGCCGTCGGCGCGGTGCACCTGGTGGAATCGGATGTCCTTCTCCTCGGTGGCCGAGTAGAGCTTGACCCCGATCGACACCAGCCCGAAGGACACCGCTCCCTTCCAGATCGCCCGCATGCCGCGCTCCTCTCCCCGGTTCTGACCAGAATCGCAAACGATCGAACGGGGCGCACGCTCTTCGCTGCGCAACTACAGTCGAAAGGTGCCCGGCGCGCCGCTGAAGCCGATGCTCGCGATGACCGGGCCGCTCCCGGTGGATGACGGCTGGGCGTACGAGTTCAAGTGGGACGGGGTCCGGGCGCTGGCCGACATCACCGGCGGCCGCCAGCACCTGTACGCCCGCAGTGGCGTGGAGATCACCGCCGCGTACCCCGAGCTGATCACCCTGGCCGAGCAGGTCGACGACGCGCTGCTCGACGGCGAGGTGGTGCTCTTCAACCAGACCGGGCAGCCGTCGTTCACCGCGCTGGCCGAGCGGATGCACGTCCGGGACCGGGCGAAGGCGGCCCGGCTCGCGGCGGCGGCCCCGGTGACGTACATGATCTTCGACCTGCTCCGGCTGGGCGGCCAGGACCTGACCGGGCGCTCCTATCGGGAGCGGCGGGCGGCGCTGGAGGCGCTCGGGCTCGGCGCGGCCCGGTGGGCGGTGCCCCCGGTCTTCGCCGACGGCGTGGCCACCTACGAGGCGGCCGGCGAGCACGGGCTGGAGGGGGTGATGGCCAAGCGGGTCGAGTCGGTCTACCGGCCCGGGGTGCGCTCGCCCGACTGGGTGAAGGTCAAGCTGGAGGTGACCGGCGACTTCGTCATCGGCGGCTGGCGGCCCGGCGCGCGGAAGATCGGCGGACTGCTGGTGGGGGTGCCTCGGCCGGACGGGCGGCTCACCTATCGGGGCCGGGTCGGCGGCGGGATCGGCGCGGCGCTGGAGCGGGAGCTGCTGCGCGAGCTGGAGCCGCTGCGCGGGGCGGCGTCGCCGTTCGCCGGTGACGTGCCGCGCGAGGATGCCCGGGGCGCAATCTGGGTAACACCCCGGGTCGTGGTCGAGGTGAAGTACGGCCAGCGCACCCCGGACGGGCGACTGCGGTTCCCCCGGGTGCTGCGGCTGCGGCCGGACAAGCCACCGGAGGAGGTCGACGATGCCGGTTGAACGGTTCCGGGTGGAGGTCGAAGGGCGGACGCTGGAGCTGTCCAACCTGGACAAGGTGCTCTATCCCGAGGCCGGGTTCACCAAGGGCGAGGTGATCGACTACTACACCCGGATCGCCCCGGTGCTCCTGCCGCACCTGGCCGACCGCGCGCTGACCCGGATCCGCTTCCCCAACGGGGTCACCGGCGGCTCGTTCTTCGAGAAGAACGCCCCGGCCGCGACCCCCGACTGGGTACGCACCGAGACGCTGCCCGCGCCCGGGTCGAGCAAGGGACGGGAGACCATCGACTACGTGGTCGCCGACGACCTGCCCACCCTGGTCTGGCTGGCCAACCTCGCCGCGCTGGAGCTGCACACGCCACAGTGGAAGGTCGGCGAGCACCCGGACATGATGGTCGTCGACCTGGACCCGGGCGCGCCGGCCGCGCTGCGGCAGTGCTGCCAGGTGGCGCTGCTGATGCGCGACCGGCTCGCCGACGACGGCATCGAGGCGTACCCGAAGACGTCGGGGAAGAAGGGCATGCAGCTCTGCTGCCCGATCGCCGGGACGCAGGACGCCGACGAGGTGTCCGCCTACGCCCGGCGGATCGCGCAGGAGCTGGAGAAGGCGCACCCCAAGCTGATCGTGTCGAAGATGGCGAAGAACCTGCGGCCGGGGAAGGTCTTCATCGACTGGAGCCAGAACAACGCGGCGAAGACGACGGTGGCGCCGTACTCGCTGCGCGCCCAGTCGGTGCCGTCGGCGTCGACCCCGCTGACCTGGGACGAGGTGGAGGCCGGGGCGGCGGGGAAGCGGCCGGCGACGAAGCCGTACACGGCGACCGAGGTGCTCAAGCGGGTGGAGAAGCAGGGGGACCTGCTGGCCCCCCTGCTCGACGGCGGCCCGAAGCTGCCGGGTGCGTGATCAGGCCGCCGGCCAGGTGGTGTACGACACCCGCGCGTTGATGTTCGCCGGCCCGCCTCCGTAGGCGTAGCAGCGCACGTTGACGATGGTGTCGTTGATGCCGGACCGGGACCAGTCCGCCACCACGCAGTACCCGTTCGGCCCCGGCCGGTGCTCGGTGCGGAAGTCGTCGACGAAGGCGGTGCCGAACGCCGTACCGGTGCCGGTGATCCGCACTTCGTACCGGCCGGCGCCGAGGTGGTAGACGGCGTCACCGCCGAATCCCGGCAGCGTCGAGTTCCAGGCCTCCCCACCGATCCCGGTGTCGGGCGCCTGCTCGCCGTAGATCACTCCGGTGTGGAAGCGCGGGGCGGTGGCGTAGCCGAGCAGGTCCACCCGATTGCCGTAGGTGACCGCGAACCGGGCGTCGACCGGGTTGCCGGCGGCGTTGCGGCACCACACGTACCACAGGTCCGGCGGGCCGACCTGGCAGTGCACGCCCGTGCTGCCCACCGCCGTCACGTGCACCATCGGGAAGGAGTAGTCGTACCGGTAGTTCATGTGGAAGCGGTAATGACCGGTGCCGAGCCGCTCGTAGCGGACCTCGCCGCCGGTGGAGTCGTACCGGTAGGTGGCCGCCAGGGTACGCAGCCCGACGGGGGCCGCCTGGTCGGTGACGAACCAGGCGAAACGGCCGTCACCGGTCCACCGGGCGTTGCTGTAGGTCGCCACGAAGCGGCTGTCCACCGGCGTGCCGGTCGCCGCGAAGCAGCGCACCTGGATCAGCAGGTCCGGCGCGACCAGGCTGCGGTACCAGCCGGCGACCGTGCAGAAGACCGGCCCGCCGCCGTACGCCACGACGTGCGCGACGCCGCCGCGGGCCGGTGCCTGCTCCAGCACCACCGTGTACGCCCCGGTGCCGGTGCGCCGGATCAGCACCCCGCCGTCGGTGTTGGTGGCGGTGTAGCCCCAGCTCGGGCGGTACTCGGCGGTGGTCGGCGCGTGCGCCCAGACCGTGGCGGTGACCGTCGGCTCGATCTCGGGCAGCGGGTCGGCCTGGGCGGGGACCGCCCCGGCCAGCGTGGTGGCGACCAGCAGGGCCGTCAGCGCGGTGAGCGCTCGGCGGGTTCGTCTCCGCATGGCGGTGGGCCTCCGTTCTGGGCGGGTCGGTTCGTCGGCGGGTCGTGCCCCGCGCCGGGAAGTCTGCCAACGCCTGTCAATGCGACGGGGGGTCCGCGGCGGCCTCCGGCACCTCGCCCGGCGGAGGTCGTCGGCGCAGCCGGTGGAAGGCGCCGACCGTCAGGGCGAGCACCACCGCGGTGACCACCACGTCACCGACCAGCGCCTCCGTCGGGGACGCCGGGGCGTAGTTCGGCACGACGTACGCGAGGGCGGCGGCGACGAGCAGACCGGCTGCCCAGGCGGCGAGGACGTGCCGCTGGTCCCAGCCGGCGCGCCGGGACCAGCGCACCACCAGCACCGCCACCGCGGCGGCGGCCAGCAGTTGCCAGCCCACCCGGGCCCAGCCGCTCAGCGGCACGGTGCTCAGGTGGGCGCCGAGCACCACCAGGCCGACCCACCCGGGGTGCGGGGCGGGGACGGCCACCCGCCGGGGCGCACGCCGCCACCGGGGCAGCAGGGCCGCTCCGACGAGCAGGAGCACGGTCAGCGCCGCGATGGTCGCCTGCACCGGGCTGAGCAGGAACCCCTTCCGGCCGGCCGAGTCGTCGCTGAAGATCATCAGGCTGCCGAGGGCGAACAGCACCACGATCACCAGCAGGCCCCACCGGCCCAGCCACGGCCGGTGCCGCCGCCGCGGTCCGACGAACGACTCCACCACTGCGATCGGCGCGCAGATGCTCAGGGCGACGTGGTTGCCGACGAAGTCGACCGCCTGCTCGGCGCTGAACCCCAACCCCGGTACCCGCGTCCCGGCGGCCCCCGCACCGGCCTCGGCGAACTCGGTGTCGGCCAGGAACGCCGGGTTGAACAGCGACTGGTCGACCAGACCGGCCTGGTACACGCCGAACGCCGCGGCGAGCAGGACGATCGCCGGCCAGCCGCCGCCGACTCGCCGGGCGGTCTCCCGGACCAGCACCGCCGCGCCCCCGTACAGCGGGGCCAGCACCACCACGACGAAGAGCGAGTCGACGGCGGTGAAACCACCCCACGAGCACTCGGCGGCCCAGGGGGCGAGGGCCAGCAGCGCCAGGACGGGCCCGATCCGCCGCCAGCGGCCCGGAGCCGGCGGTGGGTGAGCGGTGCCGACGTGCGGACCGGCGTCTGTGGACATCATTGACCTCCCGCTGCGCGGTCGGAGGAACGCGCCCCACCAACTCTGGGACCACCGCCGGTCCCGGCGATACGGCCGAGGGTCGATGCCGGGTCGACGAAGGTCGACGTCCCGGGTTCCGCCGGCGTGGCCGGTGGCGGCCTCCGGGCGTCCCGGCACGGCGGCGTCGCGCCGGGACGGGCCGGTGCCCCGGGGCGGTGGTTAGGGTGAGGCGACCCGACCGAAGGAGTGCCGTCGATGACCGGTCTGCCCGCCACCGTCACCGCGCTGGATTCACCCCTGCTGACCTGGTGCGACGACGCGACCGGCGACCGGGTCGACCTGACTGCGCAGCAGCTCGGCGCCTGGGCGGCGCGCAGTGCCGGCCTGCTCCGCGACGGCTGCGGCCTGGCCCCGGGCAGCCGTGTCGCGGTGCTGCTGCCACCGCACTGGCGTACCGCGGCGGTGCTGCTCGGTGCCTGGTCGGTCGGGCTGGCGGTGTCGTACCGGCCGCGGGCCACCGCCGGGCTGCCGGTCCTCGAACCGGGCGGGGACCTGCCGTACGACGCGGTGTTCGTGACCCCGGAACGCCTCGACGACTGGCTGGAGGACGTACCCGAGGGGACGCACCGCTACCTCGTCGGCACCGGGCCGGGGCGGCTGGACGAGGTGCCCGGCGGCTGGCTGGACTGGTCGGCCGAGGTGCTCCGGCACACCGACACGCCGCCCGACCACGCCTCGATCCGCCCGTCGGACCCGGCCAGCCCGGACGGCACCAGCTACGACGAGTGGGGGAGCATCGCCCGGGAACTGGCGGACCAGCTCGACCTGCGTGCCGGTGACCGGCTGCTGGTCGACGCGGCCGAGCACGAGCAGCCGCTGAAGTGGCTGCTCGCCCCGCTCTCCGTCGGCGTCCCGGTGGTGCTCTGCGCCAACCTGGACCGGTCGCGGCTGGACGCCCGCCTCGCCGCCGAGGAGATCACCCGGGTCCTCTGACCTGCCGGCCGGAACCGGCCCGGGCCGGGGGCGCACACCCTAGGGGCTCCCCTGGGGACGGACGCCGGCCTCAGGGTCGTACGAACCGGGTTTTCTCCGGTGGTCGGCGGTTCGGGACGGTGAAAGCCTTGCCCCCATGGTTACCCGACCCGTACGCCGCTGGCGCCAGCTCGCGGTCTGGCTGCACGTCGTCACCTCGGTGGGCTGGATGGCGCAGGCCCTGGCGATCTTCGTGCTGCTGGTGACCAGTTTGACCACGGAGAGCCGGGCGGTGGCCGTGAGCGCCACCTCGATGGCCGAACTGCTCGACGGCAGGCTGCTCGCCCCACTCGCCAACGCCTCGGCGTTCACCGGGATCATGCTCGCCGCCGCGACCCCGTGGGGGTTCGTCCGGCACTGGTGGGTGCTGGTGAAGTTCGCGATCACGCTGGTCCAGCTCCACCTCGGCATCTTCGTGCTCAGCGGAGCCCTCCAGGCGAGCGCCTCGGCGGCAGCCACCGGCGCTTCCGGGCCGGCCGTCCCGCTGGCCGTCGGCTCGGCGCTGATGGCCGGGGCGATCGCCTTCCAGGCCTGGGTGTCGGTCGCCAAGCCGTGGTCCACGACCCGCTGGATGCCGGTGGACCGTCGACGGGTCTCCGGCGAGACGGCACCTCGCTGGGTGTTCGTGGCCACCGTCGTCGGCGTCGTGGCGGACCTCGCCATCGCCGCGGTGCTCGGCAATCCCGCTCCGCTGGTCTCCGTGACGATCCTGGTGACCTGGCTGGTGCGCCGCCGCCGGGTGGCGGTGGCGGCTGCCGGCGCGACCGCCTGAGCCGCGACCGGTACGTCTCGCGATTGCCTGTCCTCCTTCCGGGCCTGTCGTCGGCGCCCCTCGACGTGGTCTGATGCCGGAAGACGACGTCATCGACCCTGGTCATGGCAACCCCGCGTCGATTCCGCACCGCTTCCATCTCTGAAAGGTGCACCGATGCACAGGAGACCGATCTTCCGACTGGCAGTCCTCACCGCCACCGCCGCCACGTTCCTGGCGTCCGGTGGCGCCTACGGCGCGGCGGCGGCAGCACCCGTGACCGTCTCCCCGGGTGTCGAGGCGTGTGAGCCGGGTGCCGACGAGCACAGCGTGGCCCGGGTCGCCGAGGGCGCCACCGCCAAAGAGCCGGAGCTGTATTCCAAGAACGAGGCGAACGCCTACGGCGTGATCAAGGATTCGCCGCGCCTGGCCAACGGCAGCGTCACCGTGCCGACGGTCTTCCACATGATCTCCGACCACCAGCTCACCGCAGCCGAGACGACCAGGTGGAACACCCTGATCGCGGCGCAGATGGAGGTGCTCAACGACTCGTTCGCCGGGCGCACCGCGGCGAACGCCGCCGACACCCCGTTCCGGTTCGACCTGGTCGACACCACGTGGACGGTGAACAGCGACTGGTACACGGTCGTGCCGGGCAAGAACGAGCGCGACATGAAGCAGGCGCTGTACACCGGCGACGCCCGCACCCTGAACGTGTACGCGGCGAACATCGGCGGCGGGCTCCTCGGCTGGGCGTACTTCCCGAAGGGTTACAACAACGGCCGCGACTACATCGACGGCGTGGTGCTGCTCGACGAGTCGATGCCGGGCGGCACGGCGGGCAAGTACGCCCTCGGTGACACGCTGACGCACGAGGTCGGGCACTGGCTGATGCTGGAGCACACCTTCGCGCACGGCTGCTCCGCTTCCGGCGACTTCGTCGCGGACACCCCGCGCGAGGCGCACCCGCAGTTCAACTGCCCGGTGGGCGCGGACACCTGCACCGCACCCGGGCTGGACCCGATCCACAACTTCATGGACTACACGCAGGACTCCTGCATGAACATGTTCACCGCAGGACAGGCGGACCGGATGAGCGACGCCTGGGTGGCGTTCCGATCCGGTGGCGGCAAGTAACCACGCTCTGCCGGGGGTTGGCGGGCCGCGCTCAGCGGCCCGCCAACCCTGTCGGACGGGCAGCGTCCCAGGCGGGGCTGCTGCGGAAGTAGGTGTCGTACAGCTCCTGCACCTCCAGCAGGCTCTGCGGCGGCACCTTGCCGTACGAAATCCGCTCCAGGTGCCGGAAGTACTCGAAGCGCTGAACGCCGGGTGTGATGACGATGAGGATGTCGGCGTCCTCGCCGGGGGCGGCGGCGAACGCGTGCGCGAGACCGGGCGGCACGATGACCAGGTCGCCGCGTTCAGCGGTGACCACCTGGTCGCCGGAGAGCAGCTGCGCGGCGCCGTCCAACAGGTAGAAGGCCTCGCTGTCGACCTGCCCTTCGCCAGCCAGGACGCGCCGGTCGATCCGCCCGAGCCGTCGGCCGCGCCCGGCCCAGGGTCGGATGATCCCGGGCCGGGCCGGATCTCGATTCAGTCGAACGCGGCGGCGAACATGCCCGGCTGGTAGGAACCGCCCCGCTGGTGCACGATCACGGCGAGCCGGTTGGCCGCGTTGATCAGGGCGACCAGGGCGACGAGCGCGGCGATCTGGTCGTCGTCGTAGTGCTTGCGCACCTGGGCCCAGGTCTCGTCGGACACGCCCTGGTGGGCGTCGGCGAGCCTGGTGCCCTCCTCGGCGAGCGCCAGCGCGGCCTGCTCGGCCTCGGTGAAGACGGTGGACTCGCGCCAGGCGGCGACCAGGTGGAGCCGGACCGCGCTCTCGCCGGCCGCTTCGGCCTCCTTGGTGTGCATGTCGATGCACCAGCCGCAGCCGTTGATCTGGCTGGCCCGCAGCGACACCAGCTCCTGAGTGGCCTTCGGCAGCGGCGACTGCTGGATGACCATGCCGGCGTTCGCGAACCGCTTGAAGAACTTCATGGCGGTCTCGTTGTCGAACATGTTGAATCGGGCGTCCATGGTTCCGTCCTCACTCGTGGTGTTCGATTGGACGAACACGAGATGCCGGCGAGCGGAGTCCTGTGACGGTGCGGCCGGGTGACGACTGCCACAGCCGGAGGTGTCACAGAACGGCCGGGTCCGGCATCTGATGGGTGACACAGTCGAGGGCGAACAGGAGTCACCCATGGTGGGCACGCCGCAGACCGCAGCCGACGACCGTCCGGACCCGGCCACCGAGGCGTTCCTGGCCCACCGCAATCTGCTCTTCACCGTCGCGTACGAGATTCTCGGCTCGGCCGCCGACGCGGAGGACGTACTCCAGGAGACCTGGCTGCGGTGGGCGGGCGTCGACCTCGGCACGGTCCGGGACCAGCGCGCGTACCTGGTCCGCGTCACCACCCGCCAGGCGCTCACCCGACTGCGGACGCTCAGCCGCCGCAAGGAGTCCTACGTCGGCCCCTGGCTGCCCGAGCCGCTGCTCACCGCTCCGGACGTCGCCGAGGACATCGCGCTGGCCGACAGCGTCTCGATGGCGATGCTGCTGGTGCTGGAGACCCTCGCGCCGACCGAACGGGCGGTGTTCGTGCTACGCGAGGTGTTCGACCTCGGCTACGACGAGATCGCCGAAGCCGTCGACAAGCACCCCGCCGCCGTACGTCAGATCGCCCACCGGGCCCGGGCGCACGTCGCGGCGCGCCGGCCCCGCCAGGTCGTCTCCGCAGCCGAGACCCGGTACGCGCTCGACGCGTTCCAGCGGGCCGTCGAAACCGGCGACCTGCAGGGCCTGCTCGACATCCTCGCGCCGGACGTCGTCCTCCTCGGCGACGGTGGCGGCGTCAAGCAGACCGTCCCGCGGCCCATCCTCGGAGCCGACAAGGTGGCCCGCCTGCTGGCCGGCGGGTGGGGCAAGGTCGCCGGCAACACGTCGTGGCGGCCAGCGCAGGTCAACGGCCACCCGGCGCTGATCGTCCAGCTTGACGGTGAGATGGACACGGTCCTGGCCGTGCGCATCGAGAGCGGCCTCATCACGGGGATCTACGCCGTACGCAATCCCGAGAAGCTGTCCCACATGGAACGGGAAACCGCCCTGAGCCGGTGAGCCGGCTGATGTCTTCCGCCGGGCGGTGCGCCGGCCGCGGTCGGGGCTTGTCAGCGCCGCCTGAGCCACGGCGGACGTCGTGTGCAGGCCGAGGTGTGATCCACCGGCAGCGCACACCGCCCGCCGCCGTCCGGCAGCGGCCGATCGCAGAAAACCCAGTGGCGTACGCCCTGCTGGTCCTCGGCCGAGACGGTCACCCCGCCCGGCTCGACGCGGGCGCTGAGCCGGGCCAGCACCCGGGCGGCGGTCCGGGCGAAGATCCGGGCGCGGAGCAGGTCGGGTGCGGTGACCGGCAGGTGGATCACCCAGCGCTCGGTCATCGGTAGCGGTGGTTCGCCGACTGGGCGCTCTGCCAGGCGCGCAGTGCGTTCTTGATCCGTACGTTCTCCTCCTGCACCGCGACCAGGGCGGTCTGCGCGGCGGTGAGTTCGTCGGCCACCCGGTGCAGGAAGGCGCGGATCTCGACGGGGTCGAGGCCGCGCCGGCGCACGTTGAAGCACCGCTCGCGGATCTGCCACGGCCGGAGGGGCTGCTTGTGGTGGGCGGCCGCCACAGGTGGTCTTTCGTCGCGCCGGCTCACCAGCCGGCGGAACAGGTCGCGCACGGGGACCGCCCTTCGTCGGGTCGCGTCGAAGTGGAGGGGGCGGCCTCCGCCGGTTGCGGTCGGCGGAGACCGCCCCGCCCTGCGGCCTTGTTCGGCACAAGGCCGCAGGGCCGCGCCGGGGGAGCGCGGAGGTTGGGGTCTCGGCGGCGATGCGAGACCGGTACGAGAGGCGCCAACCGACCGCAGCAGCACCGCATCACCGAGAGCGACGCTATCGATGCAGCATCACCTACGTCAAGTCCCTCGCCATCCTCTTCTACCGAACCACCATCACCATCAGCTATGTCACCACCATCACCTCTTTCAGCGGATGCATTGCCTACGTCGAGGGCGTGGATCAATACTGGGTGGGCCAACCGACTGCAAGGGGCCGCATCGTGCCTATCCCGCCCACCATGGACGAGCTGCTAGACGACCTGCGAGGCAAGATCAAGGACGGGACCTATCCTCCGGGCAGCCAGTTGCCCTCGGGTCGCGCGCTTGCCGACTCCTACGACGTTTCGCACTCGACCATTCAGCGTGCGATCGCGACCTTGCGGGAGCAGGGTGTGCTGGTCGGCCGCCCGGGTCGCGGCGTCTTCGTGGCGGAGGCGACGAGGCGCTGACAAGCCCGGCCGGAGGCCTGCACGCGCCAACTCTTCTCCGAATGATCGAAAGGCTCCACTTCGAACCATGTGCGAATTGCGGTGCTCGGGCAAGTGCAGCTAGCCCCGCTAGGCCTCGGAGCCGCGACTATCGGCGGCATTACCCCTGGAGATGCCATGGCCGTTCCGCCTGTAATACGACCCCGACAACGCAATACCCTAGCCTCGGCACCTCGAAGCTCCATCGCGCCAACCTCGCCGGCCTCGACGACGCTGGGTGCGAACGGTCCGGTGAAGACGCTCTGAGTGAAAGGGGCGGGATGGAACACCAAGAGGACGAAGGCCCTCTGCTCATTCGAGAGCGATTCTCGCTGCCAGGTCTACCGGAGACGCTCGAGGCATTTGCTGTCTATAGCGAAGGCAAAAGGCCGGTGAGGAAAGGGCGGTTTTGCCCGCGGGTCGCCGAGGTGAAAGGAGCCGACTCCCTTGAGCGTTTCGCTCCCTCTGCTTCAATCACCAAAGACGAACTCGTTTGGTTCCTCCGTGAGCGGCGCCGGCTATGGCGGAGCGTTGAGGCTAAGTGGGGCGACAGGGCCGAAGAGTTGGTGTATGAGCTGACAAAGTGTGGCGGCCTCATCCTGAAGATCCGGCTGGATGCAAGCTTTCGTGTATCAGCCATTGTGACGCTTCAACTTACCCCATTCTGGGCAGAGGTTGCTGCCGAGAAATTGGTGGAACTCACCGGCAAGGCTCGTCCGGCTGAAGCACGTGCCGCCCTTCTCGAAGTCTTGGCCGGGACGCCGGAGTTAAGAGACGAGTACGACCTTCTTCGAGCCCAGGACCAAGCGTCTCCGCTGCTACCCCCGCTGGATACAAGAACGAGGGCGTCTCGCTGGTCGCCTTACGAGTTTTCGCTCCGAGTTGCAGCTTGGTGGTACCGTCGTCCAAATCCTTACCGAAAACCGCCGATGGATGAGGCGGCCGCTTGGGCCTTTCCCGACCGTCGTGCGTCCAAGGAGGAATGGACCGCTCCTCGTCGGCTCGCGGTAGAGAATATCTTAGGGGCTCCGCTTACCGAGCTGATGACTACGCCAGACTATGAGCTCCGAGTTCGGGGCCCACTGCAGTGGCGGATTGGCTCTGTCGCCGCTGACGCTAGCGTCGCGGATCCGTGGACCGGTCTGCCTTCAAACGGGGCCCGGCTGATCGGCGACCTTGACTATTCGAAGGCGTACGGCGTCTTCGTAATTGAGAACCAGACTACATTCCAAGAAGTCTGCAAACTGGCTCCGATCGTAGCGCATTGGGTCGTTGTATGGGGGAAGGGCTATGCTGCTCACGGTTTGGTCGAACTGCTTAAGAGGCTGGCCCATCTTCCCCTAGCCGTATGGGGGGACTTGGACGCCGACGGAGTGAGAATTATTGCGAACATGGAGCGCAAGCTTGGACGCTCGTTCCATCCGGTGGGTATGACAGCAGAATATTGGTTAAAGGGTCCGCACCGTTTCACGACGCCAGATCAGAACGACCGGTCGATCATGATAGCTAGAGAGCTAGCCTCTAGCGGTCCGCAGGCCTTTCGGAAGCTAGCCCAGGCGATGGCAGATCATCCGAAGCTGGCCGGAAGAAGCCGCGAGCAACAAACGCTGCACGACGTTGTTCTGCCAGTACTTGGCAAATTGCTGGCGGAGATCGGCCCTACGCTTCTTCCCGACCCTCATGGAGCCAGGGAGCGATGAGGTCAACTCTCCTGTGGTCGGCGTCGAACCCCCATGCCCGCGTCGGTCTGTTGTAGGGTTCCGACGCGGATGCGTGGCAGAACCAGAGAATTTCCCCGCATACGCCAGCGGCATCGTGAATGACGCTATCCTGGCACGTCCCAAGTATCGTGATGTCCTGCTCTCTGGCGACAGCATTTAGCGCCGAAAGGACGTCCTTGCGGTTGGCGTCGCCCAGACTGTTTCCGAGCTCGTCTAGGATTAAGAGTCGAGCTGGCACGCTATCGTCCGCGAGTAACGCCGCCAGCACGAGCTGAATCGCAAAGATCTTGACTTGTGCGCTATTAGCGACTTCCTTGTAGGAGATATATCCCCCCGCAGGAGAACGCTTCCATTTTGGCGTAACGTGCCATCCCCACGAGTCCTCTGGCCCAATCGGACGAGTAATCACGATATCGAGTCTCGCGCCATAGCCGCGTTTCGTATCCAGCTGGTCAAGACGCATACTTATTTTCCTCAACGCAGTGTCAACTGAGGTCTCGACCATATCTTGCTGTTTCTTCAGGTCTTCGCCGATGAGTTCAAGTTCTGCCTGGGTCTCTTCGACCTCTCGTTCACGTTTCTCACGGCTCCGGTATATTCGGTCCTGGAGAACTGCATCCTTCTCGACCGTCGAGTCGAGGAGATCGCGAAGTTGTCGCGTTCGAGTCGCGAACACTGCTGGATCCGGCGCGTCAAGATCGAAGCCATCTGATCGCTCACCGGTGTTGAACGCCGGTTCTTCTCGCGAAGTAGGTCCATTCGGGTCATTGGCTGTATATGTGAGTGCCTCTTTCAATGAGAGCTTGCTTTCGGCGAGCCACCAAGCTGCAGTATGCTTTCCTCGTCGTCTCCCTTCGCCCTCCATAAGTGCAGTTGCGGCCTGATATGGCCGGTGCCATGTGTCTCGCCAGAGATTGATCTGTACTCGGTCTACTGCGGAAACCGCAGCCCTTTCATCGCGGACCAGCTCACCCTTTTTTTCTTCGCACTCCTTTACCTCGCTAGCGAGCCTACTGAGGTGCCCTTCATGATTATCGAGTGCGCTTTTGGCGGCCGTGTACATGTCATCCGCTTCGATCCATTCAGATTCGGCAGTAGACTCACGCTCACGCTCGATTCCAAGCGCGGTCTCCGCAGCCCTGATTTCCTTTGTCACGTTGACAAGTTGCGCCGCTGCGTCAGCTGCCTCCAGTAGTCGCCGCTCGTGCTTCAGCTTCAGCGCCGCCTGTGCAACTTGATTGCCTTGGCTGGCCAGGAAACCTTCTGCGGCGCTGACCCCGGCGCGAGCCAGGTTGATTCGTGCTTCCCTGCCTACAAAAGGGCTGGCGAAGCCCCCAAGCACGGCTTCGGACAGTGCATCATCCCGCACGTGAGGTGGCTCGCCTCGGAACTCAAGTCGATCCTCAAGTGCACGCAGAAAGTTTGAGAGAGGCACTGACGAGGTGAGTCCTTCGGGCAGGCCGTCGGCGTTGGCACCGTGCAGTGGCCCGTCCGCCAGCACCAGACTGGCGCCAGGCACTGCTTGTAGTTCCTCCAGGGCACGTGCCTCATCGCGCGGGGCGACCACTACAGCATCTCGGTGCCGCCACAATCTTGGCTCCCAGCTTGCTCTGCTGCTGTCGCTGACGGTGAGCACATCGAGAAGGGGCACCGCCTCGACAATTCCCTCCAAGATGGCCACCGCATGCCCGGCCGAGCCTTCCCGTCCTTCCTGCGCCGCTTGGAGGTCTTTCTTGGCCTGTTGAAGGCGCTCCTCAACTAGGCGATGCCTGGCCTTCGCCGTTACTAATTCCGCCTCTGCCGCTTCCACCATGACCGTGTGGTCGCCAACCGGTCGCGTATCGTCCCCCTCGGCCAATACTTGAAGCCGTGCTGACTTCCCGCGCAGGGAGTCGATGGTGGCAGTAAGGCGGCCGATCGCCTCTTGTGCTGCGCTACGCCGGCCGGCGATCTTACGCCGGCTGTCGTCTGCCATTTTTGCCGCGTCGGCTAGGCCCGCATTGGCCGCGCACTCCTTGTATTCCGCTTTTTTCTCGCGGAGTACGGTCTCCGCTTTCCGTAGAAGTTCCTGTGTCCTTTCGAGTTCGGCGGTTTTATCTTGGTGGAGCTCGGACTTCTCGATGAATCCCTGGGCGAGATATGCATTCCAGCAACGGTCGGCCTCTGCGAGTGCTTCACGCGCCGACTCTCGACGTCTAAGTTCTTCCAGCTGTGCATCCTCGACGAGCCGATCACGCTTATCCTCTTGTGCCCGGCTATCAAGCACCGCCAGTTGGTCGGCGTGCTTGCGGCGAACTTCTACCTCGTTATGTAGCAATTGATCGCGTCCGGTTAGCGCGATGAGCGCTTCTCCGATACGGTCTGGCGACATCTGCGTCATCTGTTGTGAGAGGAGGGACGGCACGGACGGCCGTAGTGTCGAGTCAAGGTAGGCCAGACAACGTGGCGCATTCCCAAATAGGGTGGAAGCCATGTCGCGAGAACCGCGCTCGGTGCTCCGCGGCATCTGTTCCCAGAGGTCGTCGGCTTGGTCGGACCGCTCCTGGTCGGTTACTCCGCGCAGAACATGAAATTCAGAGACATGTCGCATGAGAACCAGCGGAGGTTTGCGGGATATCCTGACCCAAACCGTTACCAGTCCGGACGGATTGCCGGCGGCTCCGTGAGCAAAGACGCCGATGACATAGCCATGGTCGGCGCCGCCTCCGGAGGCATCTAAACCTGCAGCGCCTGGCCGGAACAACAATCCG
Organism: Micromonospora sp. CPCC 205739; assembly: GCF_036906795.1. Classification (NCBI taxonomy): domain Bacteria; kingdom Bacillati; phylum Actinomycetota; class Actinomycetes; order Micromonosporales; family Micromonosporaceae; genus Micromonospora; species Micromonospora sp. CPCC 205739. The sequence continues at coordinate 24,243 of NZ_JBAKHS010000006.1, forward strand.
GCTGCGTGTCGACCGTCAACGTCCAGCCGCCATTGAGAGTCGCAATGCAGAAGGGAGACCGCGCTGAGAAAGGTGGTTTTGCCGGACCCATTCGAATCTGCCTTCGGTCCTTGCCCCGTCACCGCTATAAAGCTGCCGGGAACGATCGGAACCGGGTGTGTGGTCAATCGCGCGATGTCAACCGTCTGGACCGCGATAAGCCGTCGTTCCCCGATCACGCCGGTAACAGAACTACCGTCATCCGTCCGGCCGCCGAGCAGCCGAGCGGCGAAATCTCTTCTCATGGCACCCTACTCCGCTCCGTCGGTCAGCCGCTGACGGCGTCGACGGATTACGTCTGCCATGACGCCTTGTGGTTCTGCAAGAAGGACAAGCTCCTCCCACAACCGCGCAGAAGCCTCGGCGGTCAACCGGGCGAGCTGCGGCCCCGGGGCAACCAGCTTGCTGCGAGTTACATAACGGATGAGGCGTCGCTCATCTAATCGACGGAGCGAATCATGGACGACTGTGTTCGGAACCTTGCTAATCGTGAGTTCAGACCTGGGTATCGGCACTCCCGGGAACCAGCCGGCTCCCATGATCCGACCCTTAGCTCGGGGTATCGCTACGCAATGTAGCAAGACTAGCACCAGGACAGACCGATCGTTCGTCTCGAGAAGTCCAACACCTTCATTGGCAAGTGCTCTGGCAACATCGTCCGAGTATCCGGAAATGAAGCCTTCACTCGTGCGGAGCAGCACGCGTCCGGCCTCGTGAAGACAAGCGCGGACACATTCTCGAAGGTCCGGCTCACGCAGCCCGGCATAGTCACTTTCACGGACGGGAGCAAGGCAGGTTTCGACGGCCGCAATTGCAGCCACCACCTGGCCGTAGCGAGCGGGACTTAAATCAGCTAATAGGGTCACCGCTTCTCCCAGCCGCCGGGCTTCGTGGAAGCCGACCGTAGATTCCGCGTAAGAGGTCGACTTCACCGTCCGACCAGGTTGCGACCCGCGGACCTAGACTGATCGCGGTCTCATCAGGATCGACCCACAACGAAGTTCGCAAGGAACCGAGCGCGCTTCGCACTCTTCCTGTGAATCCTTGGTCAGCATTGTCGGCGCGGGCCAGAGCGACAGCCTCGATGATCTCGTCTTCAGAGCACGCAACGCTTGGCCAGGGATGAGCAGTCCGGTCGTGCCAGCACGTGCCGAGACAGGCGGCAAAGACGAGCGTCACGAACGGTGCAACTGCAGCGGCATGCCCCTCCTGCTCTGCGGGTTCGAATCCGACTGGCCATGCCAGGACGTCAACGACGTCGCCACTTGCCGTCGCTCGGACCACCGCCCGGCCCGCTCTTGCAGCGGGGCCGTCGAGCGGCACCCTCGGCGTCGCCATACCCGCTGCTCGAAGCCTTGCGAGAGCTAGTCGGGAGTCGGCAGGTGAGCTAGTCATCGACGGGCTTGTCGGTCGAGTCAGCTCGCCGGATGAGTCTAACTGGCGAAATATAGGTGACCTTTCCGGTCGGGTTCACGCGCAAGGAGTCTCCGAACTTTAAGTCGAACTGCCGTCCCGCACCGGTGGCACGGAGCATCGATACGAGCAGGCGAGCGGCGCCCGGCCACCCGCGGGCCGCCATTTCCTCGGAGAGATCCACCTCGCTGCCTGCCCCTAGTAGCAACTGAGCCTCGTCGGCCGCGATGTCGCCGCGGCGGTGTTCTCTGTCGATAAGCGCCTGGAACGGGTCGTCCCCAAAGGTTGCGTCCGCTGGCCGGGGCGGTTTCGGTGTCTTCGGAGCCGGGGGGTGAAGCCGGTCCACCTCCATGGCGATCGTCGCGGTGCTCAATTGCAGATCTACTGGATCGAAAACGAACCTTTCCAGGGCCTGCGCTAGGTGCCTGGTTGAGGCCTCCCTCGCAACCGCCAGGTACTGCTCGTGGTGTAGGACGCCAAAGTCTTCTGCCCGCGCGCCTTCCTCGAGGAGGCGTTCTACAAATCGAGTTCGAGCATCCAGATACCGCTGCGCCTCCAAGACCACCGTATAGGTGAGAGCGTCCATTTCGGAGAACCGCAAACGTACTAGCTCCGTTACCGCATGAACATCGCTCATCAGGGCCGGATGCTGATGCTGATGCCGCTCAGCAATCATCATTTCCAGTGAGCGGGTTCGTACGAGCATCAGGAGATAGTCGGCGGCGATGACGAGCATTCCTCGAGCCCTGGTCAGCGCAGCACTGACTTGCTCAGGCGTCGCTGTCCCTCGACTGATCGCGAGGCGGGTCCTGTCAAGCAGGGCCAGTAGCTCATCAACCCCGCCAGCACTTGAAATGCGGTCAAATACCAGAATGCCAGCGGCCCCATAGGGGTTGAAGAGGTATCGCTCTTCGTGCGCCTTCGCCACGCCCGGTATCAGCAGCTTCAGCTTCTTGAAGAGCTCAAACCGACTATCGAACGTCCGCTCGTCACACACGCCCGCACACGCGTCGAGAAGTTCCTGCCGGGCCAATCCCCCAGATGACCGCCGAGAGGCGAAGGCATCGAAGACGGCCTGGGCTATTTCGAGAGCATTCGGATCTTGGGTGATGGCGTCACTGTTGCGCGCTACCGCAGCGACGAACGCCTCCAACGCGCTTTTCCGCAGGGCTGCTTGCGGAAAACTCCCTAGATGTAACTCGGGTTGCACACTGGTCTCCCACCGTGCCACGGATGACACTGGGGGCGGAGTTGGCTGCGGATCAAGCAAACCGCCCATCCCACGATCAGTCAAGCGGACAGTCGTTACGCCCTGTCCTGTGTCGACAGAGTTCGACCACCGTATCGGCCCTTAGCTGCACTCGGCTAGTGCTGTCGGATACCCGAAAGATCATCCCTGTGGATGTCGGATCTTGTCTCCCACGCCGGGCTCGTCGCTGCGGGCCATGCCCTTGAGTGAGAGGTGGCCTTAGTCGACGGTGGGGAGCTTCGGGCCGAGGACGTCGTCCGCGTCCACGATCGTGTACGCGTACCCCTGCTCCGCGAGGAACCGCTGCCGGTGCGCCGCGTACTCCGTGTCGATCGTGTCCCGGGAGACGACGGTGTAGAAGTGCGCCTGCCGCCCGTCCGCCTTCGGCCGTAGCACCCGCCCCAGCCGCTGCGCCTCCTCCTGCCGCGACCCGAACGTCCCGGACACCTGGATCGCCACCGCCGCCTCCGGCAGGTCGATCGAGAAGTTCCCCACCTTGGAGATGACCAGCGTGCGGATCTCGCCGGTGCGGAACGCGTCGAACAACCGCTCCCGTTCCTTGTTGGTGGTGGACCCCTGCACGATCGGCGCGTCCAGGTACTCCCCGAGCTGGTGCAGCTGGTCGATGTACCCGCCGATGACGAGCACCTGGTCGTTCGGGTGCCGGTCGACCAGCGCGCGCACCACCGGCAGCTTCGTGCGGGCGGTCGCCGCCATCCGGTAGCGCTCCTCGGACTCCGCCGTCGCGTAGGACATGCGCTCGGCGTCGGTCAGCGTCACCCGTACCTCGGTGCACTCGGCCGGGGCGATCCAGCCCTGCGACTCGATGTCCTTCCACGGCGCGTCGTACCGCTTGGGGCCGATCAGGCTGAACACGTCGCCCTCCCGGCCGTCCTCACGTACCAATGTCGCCGTGAGGCCCAGCCGACGGCGGGCCTGGAGGTCCGCGGTGAACCGGAAGATCGGCGCGGGCAGCAGGTGGACCTCGTCGTAGACGACCAGGCCCCAGTCGCGGGCCCCGAACAGGTCCAGGTGGGTGAACGCGCCGCCGCGCCGCGAGGTGAGCACCTGGTACGTCGCGATGGTGACCGGGCGGATCTCCTTGCGCTCGCCGGAGTACTCGCCGATCTCCTCCTCGGTCAGCGAGGTGCGGGCGATCAGCTCCCGCTTCCACTGTCGGCCGGCGACGGTGTTGGTGACCAGGATCAGCGTGGTCGCCTTCGCCTCGGCCATCGCCGCCGCCCCGACCAGCGTCTTGCCCGCGCCGCAGGGGAGCACGACCACGCCGGACCCGCCGGCCCAGAACGCCTCCACCGCCTCCCGCTGGTACGACCGCAGCGTCCACGGCTTGCGGCCGTCCTTGCCGGCCTCGGCCAGCTCGATCGGGTGCGCCTCGCCGTCGACGTACCCGGCCAGGTCCTCCGCCGGCCAGCCGAGCTTCAGCAGGGCCTGCTTGAGCCGGCCGCGCTCGGAGGGGTGCACCTGGATGGTGTCGTCGTCGATCTTGTTGCCGAGCATGCCGGCGAGCTTCTTGCTCTTGGCGACCTCGATCAGCACCAGCCGGTCCAGCGCCCGCAGCACCAGGCCGTGCGCGGGGTCGTTGGCGAGCTGGAGCCGGCCGTACCGGTCCATCGTCTCGGCCACGTCCACCAGCAGCCCGTGCGGCACCGGGTAGCGCGAGTACTTGATCAGCGAGTCCACCACGCCCTCGGCGTCGTGGCCGGCGGCCCGGGCGTTCCACAGCCCCAGCGGCGTCAGCCGGTAGGTGTGCACGTGCTCGGGGGAGCGCTCCAACTCGGCGAAGGGGGCGATCGCCATCCGGCAGGCCTGCGCGTCGGGGTGGTCGATCTCCAGCAGCAGGGTCTTGTCGGACTGCACGATCAGTGGTCCACCGCTCACGCCAGTGTCCTCTCCTCGACCGGGATCATCGGCCACCGTCAGCGGCGGGATCACCCGCCGCAGGCCGACCATCCAGTGTTGCACGAGGTCGGCAGGTCCCAAGAAAATGCCGGATCGACGCAACGTTTCCTGATCGCCGAACGTCTACCAGATGGGACGGCGAACTCAGGAGGGCTCAATGAGGCACAGAGGTATGGCCATCCGGATCGCTGCCCTGGCAGTGGTCACGCTGGTCGGCGCCGGTGGGTGCGCGCTCGACCCGCAGGCCGATCCGGGTGGCACTGGAGGAGGGCTCGCCCCGGTCGGCAATGCGGAACAGGTAACGGGGGCGAGCGGCTCCTCCCAGCCCGACCAGCGGACCGAGCCGGTCACCTCGCCCCCGAGGCAGCGGACCACGGCGACCGCGCCGCGCACCACCACGACGCCGAAGCCGGAGCGGGCACGCCGCCTGACCAACCCGACCCCGCAGAACATGACCCGCTGCGATCAGGGCGAGTACCAGCGCGAGGTGGAGGGCTACCTGGCCCGGCTCGGCGGCTTCGGCAAGGTCAGCGTCGACGGCCGGCAGTCCGACGCCGACTGCGCCGCTATCAAGAAGTTCCAGCAGCGGTACGACATCCGCCCGGCCGCCGGCCGGGCCGGCCCCACCACGTACGACGTGGCGAAGCGGCTGGCGAACACGGACACCAGCCGCTGCAACGCCGGCTCGGGCACCACCTTCTGCGTGGACCTGACCCAGCAGACCACCTGGGTGATGCGCGACGGCAAGGTGGTGGCCAAGCCGACGGTGACCCGCACCGGCATGTCCGGCTTCGCCACCCCCGCGGGCACCTACAAGATCAACCTTCGCAAGCTGAAGGAGTGGTCCGACCCGTACGACGTGTGGCTGCCCTACTGGCAGCGCTTCAACGGCGGGATCGGCTTCCACGAGACCACCACCTACCTGCACAACGGCGCGATCGGCTCGCACGGCTGCATCAACCTGCTGCACACCGACGCGGTCCGGTGGTATGAGCTCGGCTCCATCGGTTCCCGCGTGACGTTGGTCGGCCGCCGCCCCGGCACCTGACCCGCGACCCCCTTACCTGAACCGCCCCGGCAGTCCGACTGCCGGGGCGGTTCAGGGTTTTGTCCCCTGTGCGGCCAAGCGTCCGGGTGCCACCCTGGAGGGCGGGAGCCGGACGGGGAGCGGGAGGGCTGGCATGAGCGTCGACCAGGAAGCGGCCACCGACGACGAGTCACCGCCCGCCGACGAGGTCTCCACGGCGACGCTGGTCGGCTACGCCGCCGCCGCGCTCGCCCTCGTCGGCTGGTTCCTCTTCGGCTGGCTGGTGCAGCGGCAGGGCTTCGTCGCGTCGGTCGGCGAGACCGCCGGGGCCGCGTTCGCGCTGCTGCTCGCCGTCTCCGTGATCGGCACCGTGCGCCGCAGCCGGCGCTGACCGTTCAGTCCTCCCGCACCGCCGCGGTGATCCGGTGCAGCGCGAAGGTGTGCAGCATCTCCGTCCGGTCGTCCTCGGCACGCAGGTAACCGGCACCGATCGACACCGGCCGGAGCAGCCGGGACGCGGTCGCCCCGTGCGCGTCGACGTAACCGACCCAGACCAGCGCCTTGTCCCGCACCGCCTGTTGCAGCACCGCCAAGGCGTCGCTGTGGCTGTGCGCCGGCATCGGGCCGGCGGCCACCCGGGCCGCGCCGCCGCGTACCACCGCCGGGGCCCGCCGGGCCGCCCGCGCCGCCGCGTCGCCCCGGCGGATCTGCTCCACCACGCCGAGCAGGCGGGGCATCGCCAGCTTCGGGGCGGCCAACGGGTCCACCGCGCGGGTCGTCACCGACGCCCGGGCAGGGGCCCGTCGGGTCTTCGGCCGGGACAGCACGGTCGCGCCGCTGGTGTCCTCCGGCACCGGCGCGTACCCGGCGTCGCGCAGCGCGTTCAGCATCCGCCCCACCTGATACGGGGTGATCAGCACCGTCGGCGCCAGCCGCCGGAACGCCATCGGCTCCAGCCGCCGGTCGGCGAGCACCTCGGCGAGCAGCGCCTCGTCGTCGCTGCGCACGTACCCGCCGGCGGAGCCGAGGCGCAACCCGCCGTGCTTGCGGGCCACGTCGTCCACCAGGTACGTCAGCCCCTGCGGCACCGGGGTACGGGACCGGCGGCGGAACAGGGCGTGCAGGTCGTCGGCGGTGTAGCCGGCGTCCAGGGCGCGCCGCACGCTCGCCGTGGTGATCCGGTGCACGCTGGCCCCGCCGGCCGACTCGTGCTCGGCCACCACGTCCAGCTCGGCGGCGAGCGCCGGGTCGGGCGGGCCGGGCACCACCACGCTCAGGTCGGCCTGCACCAGGAAGTGGTCGACCGGGGCGGGGAGCAGCGCGTCCAGCGCCCGCACCGCACTCGACGGGTCGCCGCTCTCGGCGTCCGAGCGCAGCCCGAGCGGGTCGTCCGCGCCGCGCTCGTCCGCCTCGGTGACATCGGCCAGCAGCAACCGCCCGTACGAGGTGAGCGCGCCGAGCCCGGTGACGCCGAGCTGGGCCGCCTCGGCCAGCACCTCCCGGTGCGCGGCCTCCCGGCCGCGGCTGCGCCGGGGAGCGCGCCAGTCCAGCAGCTCCAGCACCTCCTCCGGGGTGGGCGCGGTGGCCTGCTCCAGATCGGCCAGCACCCCGAGCACCGCCCGCCGGGCGGCCGGCGCGCCGGCCCGCTCCGCCTCGGCGGAGAGCACGCTGATCGGCCGGTCCCGGTCGTCGCGCTGACCGACCAGCCCGACCTGCCGGGTCATGGTCAGCCAGGCCCGGGCGAGCTGCTCCCACCGGTGGGCCAGCGACATCGCCCGCCACACCTCGTACCCGCCGGTCGGCAGCACCTGCTGGTCGGCGCCGTAGCGGCTGGTGGTGGCCCCGGGCAGGTCCATCTCCCCGACCAGCCCCGCCGCGTACGCCACCTCGAAGACCAGCGCGGTGGCCGGCTCGTCCAGCCCGATGCCGCGGGCAAGCCGGCGCAGGTCACGCACCCCGACCCCACCCGAACGCAGCACCGGGGCCGGCTCGGCGGCCAGGCTCTCCAGCAGCGCCTCGGTGTGGCGTACCAGCTCCATGGTCTGCCCCGCACCGGCGGAGTCGACGGCCTTCGGCTCGCGCGGCGGGCCGGCGACCGACGGCGGGCTGGTGCGCAGTGGTCCGAGCGGCCCGCTGTCCCGGCGCAGCAGCAGCCCCACCTCGCGGGGCAGCTCCACCGTGCCGGCGGAGACCGGCACCAGCAGCCGGGCGTCGACCAGCCAGCGGATCGGTGAGCCGGTGGGCGCGCCGCCGTTGGTGGGGTCCGGCGGCAGGTCGTCCTCGGCGCCGACCGGGGGCGCCTGGAGGGCGCCCGGCGGGACGCTGCCCACCGGCGGCCCGGCGGCGAGCCGGTCCAGGATCGCCCGGGCCGACGGGGGAGCGGCGAGCAGCGTCCGCCGCAGCTTCGCCGGGTCCGCGCAGAGCGCTGCCGTCCGCGCGTCCAGCTCCGCCGCCGGGCGCCCCAGCCCCGCCGGGTACGCGGAGACCTCGTCGACGCTGCCCGCGACGCGCAGGGCGTGCTCCGGGCCGTACAGCAGGAAGAGCGCGCGCAGCCGATCGACCGCGCCCCGGACGCTGGTCGGGGCGGGCGGGTGCGGCCCGGCGGTGGCCATCGCGAGGACGGCCTCGGTGGAGGTGGTGCCCTCCTCGGGGTGCCGGGTGAGGCGGGCGGCGTCGAGGATCTGGAGGGTGAACTGGTCCAACCCGTCCAGGGCGCGGGCCACGGAGACCCGCGACTCGGCCCGGATGGCGAGGGCGGAGACGTCGGCGGGCACCGGCACCACGAGGTCGGGCCGCAGCTGGAGCAGGGCGGCCAGCGACTCGTCGGGCAGGGCGCGCAGGTGGTCGGCGAGTGAGGTGGTCATCGTCGTTCCACGCTAGCCCGCTGCGAGGCCGTCCCGCCCCTCGGTCGTCCGGCTCGGTCCGGGTTGGGCGGGTACGTTCTCGGGGTGCCTCCACTGATGGTCGGTTTCGACCTCGACATGACCCTCGTCGACTCCCGCCCCGGCATCGCCGCCTGCTACCGGGCGTTGACCGCGCGGACCGGCGTACCCGTCGACGCCGACCTGGCGGTCTCCCGGCTCGGGCCGCCGCTGCGCACCGAGATCGGGTACTGGTTCCCGCCGGAGCAGGTGGAGGAGGCGGTGACGATCTACCGCGAGCTCTACCCGGCGTACGCGATCACCCCGACGGTCCTGTTACCGGGTGCGCGGGAGGCGGTCGAGGCGGTGCACGCGCGCGGCGGCCGGGTGATGGTGGTGACCTCGAAGATCGGCCGGCTGGCCCGGCTGCACCTGGAACACCTCGGGTTGAGCGTCGACGAGCTGGCCGGGGACCTCTTCGCCGAGGAGAAGGCGACCGCGCTGCGCGCGCACGGCGCGAGCCTCTACGTGGGTGACCACGTGGCGGACATGGTGGCGGCGGCCGCGGCCGGGGTGCCCGGTGTCGGGGTGGCGACCGGCCCGTGCAGCGTCGACGAGCTGCGGGCCGCCGGGGCGGACCAGGTGCTGGACGACCTCACCGGATTCCCGGCGGCGCTCGACCGGATCATCGGGCTAGCCTTGGAGCAGTAGACGTCTCAAGCGAAGCAGGGGTTCTCAGGTGCCGACGGGTCGAGTGAAGTGGTATGACGCGGCCAAGGGATACGGGTTCGTCACCAGTGACGAGGGTGGCGACGTGTTCCTTCCGAAGGGCGCGCTACCCGCGGGTGTCACCGACCTGAAGGGTGGACAGCGGGTCGACTTCAGCGTGGTGGACAGCCGCCGGGGCGCCCAGGCGATGGGGGTCAAGCTGCTGGACGCCCCGCCGTCGATGGCGGAACTGCGCCGGCGCCCGGCCGAGGAGCTGCACGGCCTGGTCGAAGACATGATCAAGGTGCTGGAGGCGAAGGTCCAGCCGGACCTGCGCCGGGGCCGGTTCCCCGACAAGAAGACCGCGCAGAAGATCGCTCAGCTGGTCCACGCGGTGGCGCGCGAGCTGGAGGTCTGAGGGCCGGCGGCCCGAGGTGTGAGCCCGGCGTCGGCGGCCCGGCCCAGCAGCGCCTCCACGGCGGCGAATCCCGCGTCCCCGAGGTTCGCGGTGAACTCGTTGACGTAGAGGCCGATGTGCCGGTCCACCACGTCGGGCTCCATCTCCTGCGCGTGCGAGAGCACGTACTCCCGGCTGGCGGCCGGGTCGGCCCAGGCCTGGCGGACGGACTCCCGGATCCAGTCGGCCGCCTCCGCCGGGTCGACGGCACCCTTGCGGGCCAGGATCGCGCCGAGCGGGATCGGCAGGCCGGTGTCGCCCTCCCACCACTCGCCGAGGTCCACCAGCGCGGTCAACCCGTGCCGGTGGTAGGTGAACCGGGCCTCGTGGATGACCAGCCCCGCGTCGTACCTGCCGGCGGCCACCGCCGGCATGATCTCGTGGAACGGCACCACCTCGATCCGCGCCGGGGGCCGCTCGGCCGACCAGAGCCGGAAGAGCAGGTACGCGGTGGTCCGGTCGCCGGGCACCGCCACCGTGGCCCCGGTCAGATCGGTCCGGTCCGGCCGGTCCGGTCCGCCCGCACCGTCGCCGGCCCCGCCCCGGGTGAGCACCAGCGGCCCGCAGCCCCGGCCGAGCGCCCCGCCGCATGGCAGCAGGTGGTAGTCGTCCAGCAGCCAGGGCAGCGCCGCGTAGCTCACCTTCACCAGGTCGAACGCGCCCCGCTCGGCGGCCGTGTTGGTCACGTCCACGTCCGCGTAGGTCACCTCGACCGGCGGCGCGCCGGGCACCCGCCCGTGCACCAGGGCGTGGAAGACGAACGTGTCGTTGGGGCAGGGCGAGATCGCCAGGGAGAGCGCCACGCTCCCACGGTAGCCCCGCCCCCGCGCCCCCACCCCACCCCGCCCGTCACCGTGTGACGCCACCCGCCCGCTGCCGCTCGCTGCCGCTTGCCGCCGCTTGCCGCCGCCCGCCCACCGCCCTCCGCCGCTCGCTGCCTGTGGCTGCCGCCACGCGTCAGCCGCCCAGCCTCGCGACGGCGCCCGGACGGGTGGCAACCCCTCCGCAAACTCGCTGTGGAGCTGATGTCGTAGACGATTCAGCCGTCCGCGCGCCATCGCCGGCAGCGTCCCGGGCCGCCCTGATTCGACAGCCGCCCAGCCTCCAGACGTGGACCGCCGTGGAGCTGTTGCCGGCCTAGTCCACGCCGGTGATCACGGCGTCGCCGCCCGGCGCGGGTGCTCGACGCGGCGCTCACCCCTGCTGACGACGCGCCGTCGGAAGGGCCACTGCGCCTCCACTGGAAGTCGTTCCGCCCACCTCGCGCGCCGGACCGGGGGGTGAGTCGTTCGCGACATCAGCTCCACAGCGTCCGTCACCCCACCGCTGTCCCCAGCTCGGCGGGTTTTCCACAGCCTTGTCCACAGGCTGGCGGAGCCTGTTGAAAGAGCGCGAGGCGTGGCCGCAGCATGAATTCGTGACGGAGACATCACCCCGGGTCGACCTGGGCCGCACGATCCGCGCGCTGCGCCGCCGCGCCAATCTGAGTCAGCGCGAACTGGCCGAGAAGTCCGGGATACCGCAGGCGACCATCGCGCGCATCGAGTCGGGACGGTCAACCGACCCGCGCTTCCGCACGATCAAGGCCCTGGTCGCAGCGGTGCAGGGCCGGATCGTGATCTCCGTGCCAACCGCCGGCGGGGCCGAGGTCGGTGGCGGGGTCGAGGCAGAGCCTGCCAGCCACAACGCGGCGGCGGAGGGTGCCGGGCCGGCGACGGGTGGGCTGCCGGCCGTACCGCACGACGAGCTGCGGGACGCGGTCGGTCGGCGCTACCCGGCACACCTGGACGCGTGGCCGGTGCACGAGCCGAAGGACTGGCCGGGCGCGTGGTGGGCGGACTGGTACGACCTGCCGCGCGAGCGGTGGCCCCGGCCGCTGCCCGAGGCGACGTACGAGCGGGACCGCGGCTACCGGGACCGGCGGCGCAGGGCGGAACGGGTGCGCCGGGAGTTCTCGGTACGCCAGGTCGTCGAGCCCGGCCGGCCGGCGACAGCCTGGCGGTTCGTCGCCGAGCTACCCGATGGGGAACTGGTCGGCGAGTTGCGAGCCCACGAGCGCACGCGGCACCTGGCGTACGGGGGCGACGAGTCGGTGTGGCCACGCGACCTGGTGCTCGACGGGGTGCTGGTCGCCTGGGAGCACCGGCGGCTCGGCATCGGGCGTGGATTGATGGACGCGTTGCTCCGGCGGATGGCGGAGGTGCGGGTCGGCACCGTGTCCGGGGTTGCCGAGGGTCCGGGCGTCAACTTTCTGGCCGCGTGCGGGTTCCGCATCGCGTCGCACCGGCCCCTGGCGATGTGTCTCGCGCTGCCGGTCAGCCCAGGGCCCGGGCGGCCGCCGTCAGGGCGCTGAACGCCTCCCGCATCCGCCACGACCCCCGATCGCGGGGGCCGATCGGGTTGGAGATGGTGCGCAGCTCGACGAAGGGCAGGCCGGCGTGCGCGGCGGCCACCGCCACGCCGTACCCCTCCATGGCCTCCGCCACGGCGTCCGGGTGACGATCGGCGAGGGCGCGGGTGCTCGCGGCCGTGCCCGTCACCGTGCTGATGGTCAGCACCGCGCCGACGACCGCTTCCGGGAGCGCCGCACGGAGGGCGGCCAGCAGCTCCGGGTCGGCGTCGACGGTCGGCCCGCCGCCCAGCAGCTCCGGCGGCATGCCCAGCTCGTCGACGGGGATGAAGCCCTCGGGCGACTCCGCGCCCAGGTCTGCCGCCACGCTCCGGGTGCCGAGCACCGTCGCGCCCACCGCCACCCGGCCGGCGAAGCCGCCGCCGATGCCGGCGCTCACCACCGCCCGGTACGGGCGACCGGCCGCCTCGGCCAGCGTCAGCAGCCGCGCGGTGGCGGCGCCGGCCACCGCCGGTCCCACCCCGACCGGCCGTACGGTCACCGTCGGATCGGTGAGGCCGGCCCGGATCGCATCGGCCTCGGCCGGCACGGCGGTCAGCACCAGCAGACCCGTCACGACACCGACCCCGGCGACTCCCGCCGCTGCTCGTCGTCCGTCCCGCCGGGCCGCGCCACCGCCGAGGAGGGCCGGTAGATGTGGTAGCCGGGCGGCGCCAGCGCGGTGTCGTCGGTGGCGGGGGAGCGGTGGCCGGTCGGCGCGGGCGAGGTCGGCGCGGCCTGGGCGGCGGCGGCCGTGGCGGCGTCCTCCGCCGGGTTCGGGCCGGGGGTACCGGCACCCCGTCGTTCGGCGTCCGGGCCGGGCCGGCCGCCGTTCGGCCCGGCCAGGTCCGGCGTGGCGCGGGGCGGTTCCGTCGTGCCGTGCGGTGCATCCGCCGCCTCGTCGCGCTCGGCGAGTTCCTCGTCGGTGAGCGGGCGGCCGATCAGTCGTTCGCCGCGCAGCCGCCCGGCGACCACGATGCCCCGGGCGGCGGCGAGCACGCCCACCCCGGCGGCGACCGCGATGCCGACCCGCCCCTCGAACGGCACCAGGCCGAGACCGCCGCCGGCCACGAAGGCCAGCATCAACGCGGTCTCCGAGTGGGCGAAGGAACTGGCCCGCAGCCGCTCCGGGATGCGCTCCTGGATCGAGGCGTCCACGGCCAGTTTGGCGATTCCGCTGCTCATCGCGGCGACCAGGCAGAGCACCGCGACCATCGGCAGGGAGAACTTCAGCGTCGCCAGGACCGCCACCCCGGCCACGATGACCAGGCTGCTCGACTGGATCGCGGCGGGCCGGTGTATGCGCAGCCGGGTGCCCAGCGCGGTGGCCAGGAAGCCGCCGATCGCCAACGCCCCGCCGACCAGGCCCAGCGCCGCCTGGTCGTTGAGCTCCCGGCCGAAGAAGTCGGTGTCCAGGTCGCCCTTCTTGAGCGCGAACGCGAGGAAGAGCAGCAGGAAGCCGTAGAGCGCGCGTGGCGCCGCCGCGCCGATCAGGGTGGCGATCACCAGACGACCGGCCGGGCGGCCCCGGCCGAGGGGCCGGTCCCCGTCGCGGCGCAGCGCCCGCAGCGGACGGGGCACCCGCTCCGGCGGGTCGGAGTCCGCCCTGGGCGGCAGCCGCAGCGCGATCACCATGCCGACCAGGAAGATCACCGAGGCGACCCGGAGCGGCCACTGCGGCCCGAACCAGAACGCGGCCAGCCCGATCGGCACCACCAGCGCGCCGGCCACCGTGCCGTAGACGCTGGCCCGGGCACCGACCTGGGACAGGCCGAGTCCCTCGGGCAGCAACCGGGGCACGGCCGCCGAGCGGGCCACCCCGTACGCCCGGGAGAGCGCCAGCACGCCGAACGCGGCCGGGTAGAGCCCGAGGCCGCCGATGTAGTCCGAGATCAGCCAGGCCAGGAACGCCCGGCCGAGCATGGTGGTGGCCAGGGCGTACCGGCGGCCGTGCCGGAAGTGGTCGAGCAGCGGGCCGACCACCGGCGCGAGCATGGCGAACGGCACCATCGTGACGAGCAGGTAGAGCGCGACCTTGCTGCGCGCCTCACCGAGCGGGACGTCGAAGAAGATCGTCCCGGCCAGGCCGATCGCGATCAACGTGTCGCCGGCGCAGGAGACCGCGTGCAGGTCGAAGAGGCGGACCATGCCGACCTCGCCGCCGGCGCCCTTGGCCCGGGCCGATCCGGCCCGCCGGGTCATCCAGCGTCCGCCACTGACCGAACCGCGGAACAGCAGACGGACGGCGCGGATGCCCGTGCCGACGGTCCGTCCGAGCACGGACCGCCCGGAGCGGGAGGAGAGCGGCATGTGCACCATCCTCGCCCATCTGATCCACGCCCGTCGCACCACCGGGGGAAGACGTCATCGGGGAGTCCCTGTCGGGCGGCGACGCGCATGGGGAACAATGGGCGGGTGACCAGGCCCGCCTCCTCCCGCGCCGCCCGCCTCGACCAGGTCTGCGCCGCCGCCGTCGACCTCGCCCGCGACGCCATCACCGAGGTGGAGCCCTCCGACGTCGGTGACCACCTGCGTGCCGTCGCCGAGGGCGACCGGGTCGTCACGCACTACTTCGAGTGCAAGCTCGCCGGCTACCGCGGCTGGCGGTGGGCGGTCACCGTGACCCGGGTGCCGCGCAGCAAGCACGTCACGGTCTGTGAGACCGTGCTGCTGCCCGGCTCGGACGCGCTGCTCGCCCCGGGCTGGCTGCCCTGGCAGGAGCGGCTCAAGCCCGGCGACCTCGGCCCCGGCGACCTGCTGCCCACCGCGCCGGACGACGAGCGGCTCGCCCCCGGCTACCTGCTCTCCGACGACCCGGCGGTCGAGGAGGCCTCCTGGGAGCTCGGCCTCGGCCGGCCCCGGGTGCTGTCCCGGGAGGGGCGCACCGAGACCGCCCAGCGCTGGTACGACGGCGACCACGGCCCGGCCGCGCCGATCTCGGTGGCGGCGCCCGCCGCCGCCCGCTGCGGCACCTGCGGTTTCTACCTGCCGCTGGCCGGCGCGCTGCGGCAGTCCTTCGGCGCCTGCGGGAACTTCTACGCCCCGGACGACGGCCGGGTGGTCAGCGCCGACCACGGCTGCGGCGCGCACTCCGAGGCGCTGGTCGAGGCGGCGGAGTCCCCGGTCGACGAGATGCCCACGATCTACGACGACAGCGCGGTGGAGGCCATGTCGGTCAGTCGCGCGCCGGGCTCGGTGGAGACGGGCGAGCCGGCGGAGCCGTACGGCCACTCCTGACGGTCAGCCCCGCAGGGCGGATTTGCGGCGGCGGCGCCGGTTGGCGTCGTGCCGCATCATCACGGCCAGGCCGGGAAAACCCCACAGGAAACCGGCCAGGCAGATCCAGAGCCAGTTCTCGTGCCCGTGCTCGGTGAGCCAGCCGCGGAAGAAGACCAGCAGGACCAGGCCCACCACCGCCCAGGCGATCAGCCCGGCCACCGCGAACGGGACCATCGGCGGGTCGAGCGGCTCGGGCCGCGGCGCTTGCTGCTGGGGCACGGGCAAAGCGTACGCGATCAACTTTTGCTGCCCGCCCCTGATCTGGGACGATGCGCGCGACAACGGAAGATCACCTGCGAGGGACCTGATGGCCATTGCGCCGCCGGACAACGGCACTCCACCCGATCCCGCCCACCCCCGCACCGGTTTCGACCGGTTCTTCGAGATCTCCGCCCGTGGTTCGACGCTGAGCCGCGAGGTACGGGGTGGTCTGGCGACCTTCTTCACGATGGCGTACATCGTGGTGCTGAACCCGCTGATCCTGGGCGGTGCCGTCGACGGCGACGGCCAGAAGCTCTCGATCCCCGCACTGGCCGCCGCGACCGCCCTGGTCGCCGGCCTGATGACGATGCTGATGGGCGTCGTCGGACGATTCCCGATGGCGCTGGCCGCCGGCCTCGGCGTGAACGCGCTGGTCGCGTACGAGATCGCCCCGGAGATGACCTGGGCGGACGCGATGGGCCTGGTGGTGATCGAGGGTGTGATCATCGGCGTGCTGGTCCTCACCGGCCTGCGCACCGCGGTCTTCCGCTCGGTCCCCACCCAGTTGAAGACGGCGATCGGCGTCGGTATCGGTCTCTTCCTCACCATCATCGGACTGGTCGACGCCGGCTTCGTCCGGCGCCTGCCCGACGCCGCCAACACCACCGTGCCGGTGGGCCTGGGCATCAACGGCAGGATCGTCAGCTGGCCGATGCTGGTCTTCGTGGTCGGCCTGCTGGTGACCCTGGTGCTGGTGGTACGCCGGGTGCGCGGCGCGATCCTGATCGGCATCCTGGCCTCCACCGTGCTGGCGATCATCGTGGAGGCGATCGCCAACGTCGGGCCGTCCTTCGTCGACGGCAAGCCCAACCCCAAGGGCTGGTCGCTGAACGTGCCGGAGCTGCCCAAGCAGGTGGTGGACCTGCCCGACCTGTCGCTGCTGGGCAACTTCAACGTGCTGAACTCGTGGAGCCGCGCCGGCTGGCTGGTGCCGCTGATGTTCATCTTCACCCTGCTGATCACCGACTTCTTCGACACCATGGGCACGATGGTGGCGATCGGCCAGGAGGGGGACATGCTCGACGAGCAGGGCACCCCGCCGCGGGCCAAGGAGATCCTGCTGGTCGACTCGATCGCCGCGGCCGCCGGTGGCGCGGCGAGCGTCTCCAGCAACACGTCGTACATCGAGAGCGCCGCCGGTGTCGCGGAGGGTGCCCGGACCGGCGTGGCCAACCTGGTCACCGGCGCCCTGTTCCTGCTGGCGATGTTCCTGGCGCCGCTGTCGCTGGTGGTGCCCTTCGAGGCGGCCTCGACGGCGCTGGTGGTGGTCGGCTTCCTGATGATGACCGCGGTGCGCACCATCGACTGGACCGACTACGAGATCGCCATCCCGGCGTTCCTCACCATCACCTTCATGCCGTTCACCTACTCGATCTCCAACGGCATCGGCGCCGGCGTCATCAGCTACGTCGTGCTCAAGCTGGCCAAGGGGAAGGCGCGGGACATCCACCCCCTGCTGTACGGGGTGGCCGTGCTGTTCGTGCTCTACTTCCTGCGCGGGCCGATCGAGTCCGTGGTGCTGTAGCTCCACCGCCGCTCCGGGTCGGGGCCGAAATCGGATACCCGGCCCGGAGCAGCACAAACTTCTCGTGAGCGTGGTCATATCGCGTGTCGTTAGCCAGGCTCATTAGTTAGGCTAACTACTGTGACGGAGCGGACGGTGACGGCTAAACGCGTGCCACCGGCGCAGCTGGCCCCTCAGCTGCGTGATGCGATCACCCGACTCAACCGGCGGGTCCGACAGGCCCGCCCGGTCGGCGACCTGACGGTCACCCAGCTCTCCGCGCTCACCAGCCTGAAGCTGGCGGGCGCGCTGACGCCCCGGGAACTGGCCGACGTCGAGCGGGTGCAGCCACCGACGATGACCAAGATCGTCGCGAAGTTGGAGGAGCGCGGCCTCGTGCAGCGCACCCCCCACCCGACCGACGGTCGTCAGGTCATCCTGGCGGCGACCGAGGGGGGACGGGCCGTGCTCGACCAGTTCGAGCGGGCCCGCGACGAGTGGCTGGCCAGCCGGCTGGCCGCGCTCAACGAGGACGAACGCGACACGCTGCGGCGCGCCGCCGAGATCCTCCAGCAACTCGCCAGGGCCTGACCGCCCCCGTACCTCGGGGTCCGCACCGTCCGTTGTGGATGAGGCGTACCACCGAGGAGGCGCACCAAGAGTGCAGGCGAAGCTGAGCACGATGTTCCAGTCCCTACAGGTCCGTAACTACCGGCTATTCGCATCCGGGCAGCTGATCAAGCTGATCGGCGTCTGGATGATGTTCATCGCCCAGGACTGGCTCGTCCTCGAGCTCTCCCACGACTCCGCCACCGCGCTCGGCGTGGTGACCGCGCTCCAGTTCACCCCGGTGCTGCTGCTCACCCTGCTCTCCGGCCGGCTCGCCGACCGGTACGACAAGCGGCTGCTGCTCTTCGTCGCCAACGCCTTCTGGACGGTCCTCGCGCTCGCCATGAGCGTGCTGGTCCTCACCGACCTGGTCCAGCTCTGGCACGTCTTCACCTTCGCCGCACTGCTCGGCGTCGCCAACGCCGTCGAGACCCCGGTCCGGCAGGCGTTCGTCTCCGAGCTGGTGGGCATGTCGCTGCTGCCCAACGCGCTCTCGCTCAACGCGGCGGTGTTCAACTCGGCGCGGATCGTCGGCCCGGCCGTGGCCGGCCTGGCCATCGCCGCCTTCGACGTCGGCCCGGTGTTCCTCTTCACCGCGGTCAGCTCGATCGCCCCGCTGGCCACCGTGGTGCGGATGCGCCCCGCCGAACTGCACCGCAAGGACCTGCCGCCGGTCGGCGAGCGGGACTCGGCCAAGGTGATCGACGGGCTGCGCTACGTCTTCCGCCGCCCCGACCTGCTGCTGCCGATGGCGGTGATGTCGGTGGTCGGGATGACCCTGTTCAACTTCCAGCTCACTCTGGCCGCGCTGGCCAAGACCGTGTTCCGCACCGGCGCCGCCTCGTTCGGCCTGTTCAGCACCGCGCTGGCGATCGGGGCCCTGGTCGGGGCGCTGGCCGGCACCGGGCGGCGCAGCCGCCCCTCGGTCTGGCTGGTGCTCGGCGCGGCGGTCGGCTGTGCCGTCTTCGGCACCCTGGTCGGGTTCGCGCCGGCGTACTGGCTGGTGGTGGCGCTGCTGCTGCCCACCGGCTTCTTCATGGTCTTCTTCGCCCAGGCCGCCAACCAGCGGGTGCAGCTCGGCGTCGACGCCGCCTTCCGGGGCCGGGTCATGGCGCTCTGGGTGCTGGTCTTCCTCGGCACCAACCCGGTCGGCGCCCCGCTGATCGGCTGGGTCGCCGAGAAACACGGCGCCGGGGCGAGTATCTGGATCGGTGGCCTCATCTCGCTGGCCACCGCGCTGCTCGCGCTCACCTGGCAGCTCCGCCGCTCCGGTGCCCGGCTGCGCTTCCGGGTGCTGCCGATGCCCCGCTTCTACGTGGTCCCGTCGCCCGACTGCTGAGCGCCGTGCCGCCGGCCCGCCCCCGCCATCCGCCGGGAGCGGGCCGGTTTCGTGTTCGGATACCGGCAATCTGGTGGCGGGAGCCCGGCGTGGGGCTTAGCGTCGATGTGTGGCAGGCGGTGGCGCACTGGCGCTGGTACTCGCGTTCCTCGCGGTGGCATGCCTGCCCGCGGCGTTCGCCCTGCTCTTCTGTCTCGACGAGATCTTCGACCGGGTCGCCTGCGGCTGGGCCGAGTGGCGCGACGGGCGACGCGAGCGCCGCACCATCGCCCGGCTGGACCGGGCGGTCGAGGCGGACGCCCTCACCCGCGAGATCGACCTGACCCAGCTCGATCGGGCCGACCGGCAACCCCTGGAACGCATCGCCGCCGACCTGCGCCGCCTCGGCGGGCACCGGCTCGCCGCTCGCGGCCGTTCCGTGGTCTGGCACGCCTCGGTCATCGACGCGTACGACGACCGGCTCCGGGCCGCCTGCCGCGCGCTGGGGATCACCGAGCACCTGACCGAGCTGACGGGCGTCGACCGGGAGATCGAGCGGGTGCGGGTCGAGGGGCTGCTGGTCCAGGCGGGGCTGGTGCTGCCGGCCGCCGCCGCCGGCCGTCGACCCCGCCACCGGCGGGCGTGAGACTCTTCGTCGCGGTCTACCCGCCGCCCGCCGTGGTCGCCGACCTGACCGACCGGATCGCCGGGCTGCGGGTCGGTGCCGCGTCCGCCGCCGGGATCAACGTACGCCTCGCCGACCCGGCGAACCTGCACGTCACGCTCGCCTTCCTCGGCGACGTCGAGGCGGACCGCCTGGTCGACGTGGAGAGCACGCTCGGGCTCGCCGCCGAGACGTCCCGCGCCGGGCGGGACGGCGCGCCCCGGCTCCGGCTCGGCGGGGGCGGGCGGTTCGGCCGGGGCCGCTTCACCGTGCTCTGGGTGGACCTGCTCGGCGACGTCGAGGCGCTGCACGTGCTGGGCCGGCTGATCCGGATGGGGCTGCGCCGTAACCGCCTCCCGCACGACGAGCGGCCGTTCCGCCCGCACCTGACGATCGCCCGCCCCGGCGACCGGATCGACCCCGCCGAGGTGGAGGCCGACCAGGTCGCGCTCGGCGACTACGAAGGGCCGGAGTGGCCGGCGACGGAGCTGGTGCTGGTCCGCAGCCACCCGGGTCCCCGGCCGACCTACGACCGCCTCGCCGCCTGGCCCCTCTGACCGCCCCCGGCTCCTCGCTGCGCCCCCGCGCTCGTCGATCTAGGGGAAGTCGCTGCCAGTTGATCTCCACCAACAGCTGTTCGCCCTAGATCGACGAGGGCGGGGTGGTCGTGGGAGGAGGAGGGGAAGGCAGTTACCAGGCCCAGGCCTCCGGGCCGGGGCCGCCGTTGCCGATCGGGGGGAAGAGTTCGTCGAGGCGCTGCTCGGTCGCCTCGTCGATGTCGACGGTCAGCGCGCCCAGGCTCCGGTCGAGCTGCTCGACGGTACGCGGACCGATGATCGGGGCGGTCACCCCGGGCCGGGAGAGCAGCCAGCCCAGCGCGACGTCCGCCGGGTCG
Organism: Micromonospora sp. CPCC 205739; assembly: GCF_036906795.1. NCBI lineage: Bacteria > Bacillati > Actinomycetota > Actinomycetes > Micromonosporales > Micromonosporaceae > Micromonospora > Micromonospora sp. CPCC 205739. The sequence goes on from NZ_JBAKHS010000006.1 coordinate 44,836, forward strand.
TGCCCGAGATCCGCGCAGAGCTTCTCGTACGCCTCGATGGTCGACCGGTGCTCGGCCAGCGCGTCGGCGGAACGCCCGCTCGCGCCCCGCGCGGCGCCGCCCTCGGCCATCTTGCGGATGACACCGCCGAGCAGACCGCCGTGCAGCGGCGACCACGGGATGACGCCCAGCCCGTAGTGCTGCGCGGCGGGCAGCACCTCCAGCTCGACGTGCCGGGTGAGCAGGTTGTAGATGGACTGTTCGGCGACCAGACCGAGGAAGTTGCGCCGGCCCGCCGCCGCCTGCGCCTGGGCGATGTGCCAACCGGCGAAATTGGACGATCCCACGTAGATCACCTTGCCCTGGGCGACCAGGGTCTCCATCGCCTGCCAGATCTCCTCCCACGGCGTGCTCCGGGAGACGTGGTGCATCTGGTACAGGTCGATCACGTCGGTCTGCAGCCGGCGCAGTGAGCCCTCGCAGGCGCGGATGATGTGGCGGGCGCTCAGCCCCTGCTCGTTGGGCCAGTCGCCCATCTTGCCGTAGACCTTGGTGGCGAGGACGACCTTGTCGCGCCGGCCGCCGCCCTGGGCGAACCAGCGGCCGATGATCTGCTCGGTGATCCCCTCACCGGTCTGCCAGCCGTACACGTCGGCCGTGTCGAAGAAGTTGATGCCGTGTTCCAACGCCCGGTCCATGATGGCGAAGCTGTCCGGCTCGGTGGTCTGCGGCCCGAAGTTCATCGTGCCGAGGCAGAGCCGGCTCACCGAGAGACCGGTGCGTCCCAGATTCGTGTACTCCATGGGTCCACCCTGGCACGCGGGCACTTAGAGTGCCTCGCTGCCAGGGTGGCCGTTGGATCAGGAGGACTCGCGGGCCGCCGGGCCGCTGCCGAAGAGGACGTCGTCCCAGCTCGGCAGCCGCTTGCGCGGCTTGCCGTTCGCGTCGGTGGACTCGCCGCCGGCGGCCGCCGCGGCGCCCGTGCGGCGGGGCCGGAGCACCGCCAGCGACGGTACGGCCGGGACCTCCTTCGGCGCGTCCGAGTCGTCGTCGAAGGCCGAGCCCTGACCGCCGCCGAGCAGGGCAGCCGCGCCCCCGCCGACGGCCCGCTGCCGGGGTGCGTCCGGGCCGGCCATCGCAGCCGGGGAGCGCGGGTCGAGCCCACGACCGGAGGTGCCGCCGAGCGGGCGGTCCAGCGAGGCGAGCAGGGCGTCCCGCCCGGCCCGGATCGGGTCCCGCCCCGGACGGCTGTGCTCGCCGGCCGACGGCAGGCCGTGCCCGCCCCGGCTCGGCTCGCCGCGCGACGGGCCGGGCAGGGCGTGCCCGCCCCGCTCCGGCGCCGGCTCCTGGCCGAGGATCGGCGTCGGGCGCTCGGCGCACAGGTACTGCGCCATGTCGTCGTGCGGGGTGACGTTCTGCCGGAGCTTGTCGAGGTCCCAGACCGCCTGGGCGGTGGCCTTGCCGGACGGCCAGGTGGCGATGATCCGCCAGGTGCCGTCGTCGCGCCGGTACGCGTCCCAGGAGATCTTCTCGGTGTCTATCCCGTGCTGGGCGAGGCGATTGTTGACCACCTCGGCGAGCGGGGTGGGCTTCTCCGCGCCCTTGAGCCGGGTACGGCGGGCGTGCTGGGCGAGCATCGCCCGCTCCTGGAGCACCGGACCGGCGTACCGCAGGACCCGGTCGACCGGGACACCCGCGATGCGGGCGACGTCCTCGGCGGACTCACCGGAGCGGATCCGGGCCTGGATGTCCCGTGGGGACAGCGACGGCGTCGGGTCGACGGTGGTCGCCACCACCGCCAGGGGCGTCGCGCCGGGCTCGGCGTGCAGCGCCGTGGCGATGCGTTCGTCGATGGGGAGGGCGAGCAGGCGCCCGACCTCGTCGGCGAGCACCAGAGCCTGGCCGTCCTCGGAGAGGGCGACGAAGCGTACTGGGCGCATGGCGTTGCCTCCGTCCCGCTTCGCTGGCCGTCACGCCACGAGCCGGCCACCCGGGCGTCCTCGCACCACCGTACGCTCTCCTACCCGAAGGTGGGGGATGCGACACCCGCATGTCGCGACTGAGCTGCGACGATGATCACGGTGGGTGGCCGACGGGGTCCCGCCCGCCACCCACCGTGACCGTCTACTGGAGCCGCTGCACCACGTAGTCGATGGAGGCGGTCAGCGCCTCCACGTCGGCCGGCTCGATCGCCGGGAAGAGCGCGACGCGCAGCTGGTTACGCCCCAGCTTCCGGTACGGCTCGGTGTCCACGATGCCGTTGGCGCGCAGCGCCTTGGCGATCGCCGAGGCGTCCACCCCGTCGGCGAAGTCGATCGTGGCGACCACGTTGGAGCGCAGCGCCGGGTCGGCGACGTACGGCGTGGCCACGTCGGAGCGCTCGGCCCAGCCGTACACGATGCCCGCGCTCTCGGCGGTGCGCTTGGCCGCCCAGGCCAGCCCGCCCTGCGAGTTCATCCAGTCGGTCTGCTCGGCGGCCAGGAAGATGGTGGCCAGCGCCGGCGTGTTGTACGTCTGCTCCAGCCGCGAGTTGTCGATCGCGGTGACCAGGTCGAGGAAGGCCGGGATGTAGCGGCCCGACGCCTTGATCTCGGTGGCCCGCTCCAGCGCGGCCGGCGACATCAGGGCCAGCCAGAGGCCGCCGTCGGAGCCGAAGCACTTCTGCGGGGCGAAGTAGTAGACGTCGGTCTCGCCGACGTTGACCTCCAAGCCGCCCGCGCCCGAGGTGGCGTCGACCAGCAGCAGCGAGCCGGGGTCGGCGCCGGGCACCCGGCTGATCGGCACCGCGACGCCGGTGGACGTCTCGTTGTGCGGGGTGGCGTAGACGTCCACGCCGGCCTCGGCGACCAGCGTAGGTGCGCTGCCCGCCGCGGACTTGCGGATGGTCGGCTCGCCGAGGAACGGCGCGTCCGCGACCGACTTGGCGAACTTCGCGCCGAACTCGCCGAAGCTGGCGAACTGGGCCCGGTCGCGGACCAGCCCGAAGGTGGCGACCTCCCAGAAGGCGGTGGTGCCACCGTTGCCGATGATCACCTCGTAGCCCTCAGGCAGGGAGAAGAACTCGGCGATGCCCCGGCGCAGCCGGGCCACCTCGTCACGGACCGTCTTCTGCCGGTGCGACGTGCCCAGGTAGCTGGCGGCCACGTCCGCGAGGGCGGAGACGGCGGCCGGACGGACCTTGGACGGCCCGCAGCCGAACCGCCCGTCGGCGGGCTTGATGTCGTCGGGAATCCGGATGGTCGGTGCGTCAGCCACGGTTGTCGAGATCCTTCCGCAGGGGCGAGGGCGGGCCCGTTCAGCGGGCACGGATCGACGGCGGACTTGTGCGCGGGCGCACGAGCGGCCGGGATCCGGGCCAGGTCCGGCGACACTGCCGGCCTTCATCCTCCCACCCGTGGTGGCCGGCTGACCGGCGGGTCTCAAGCCGCAGGGTGAGGCATGGGACACAGTTGCCGCCGCCGGGCATGATCGTCGGCAAGGGGCGGGTTCCGGAGGGGCGGAGATGGCACGTCGGCGGAACGGCTGGGCGGGCCGACCCCGCCGGGCGCGGGGTACGGCGGTCAGACGCCGGGTAGCCCTGCTGCTCGGTGCCGGCTCCGTCGTGGGCTTCCTCGCGATCGCGGTGTACGACGCCGACTGGGACCGGCACCTGCTCGGCTCCGACCGGACGGCCGAGGCGACGGTGCTGACGCGCGACTCCAGGCACGTCCGGATCTCGTTCACCGTGGACGGCCGCCAGGTGGTCACCGAGATGGAGGCGTTCAGCGGGACCGAGCCCGGCGACCGCATCACGGTCCGCTACCACCCCGACGATCCGAGCAGGTACGTCATGGACGACCGCGGTCACCTCTTGCCGTTCGTCGGGTCACTCATCGCCCTGGGCGGTGCCGCCGGGCTGGCGCTGATCACCCTGTTGGTCTGGCGGGCGCCACCGGAGCTGTGGGACAGGTGGGGATCGTGAGCGGAAGACGCCGATCCTCGCCCGGACGGACCGGACGGGGATCGGCGGTTGTCTCCCGGCTCAGACGCCGTGCGGGATGGCGTCCCAGCCCTCGACCTCCTGCGGCTTGCGGCTGCTCGGCCCGACGTAGCGGGCGGACGGCCGGACCAGCCGCTGGAGCTTCTTCTGCTCCAGGATGTGCGCGCTCCAGCCGCCCATCCGGGCGCAGGTGAACATCGAGGTGAACATGTGCGCGGGCACCTCGGCGAAGTCCAGCACCACGGCCGACCAGAACTCGACGTTGGTGGCGAGCACCCGGTCCGGGCGGCGGGCCTGGAGCTCGGCCAGCGCGGCCTTCTCCAGCGCCTCGGCGATCTCGAAGCGCGGCGCGCCCAGCTCCTTGGCGGTGCGACGGAGCACGCGGGCGCGCGGGTCCTCGGCCCGGTAGACGCGGTGGCCGAAGCCCATCAGCCGCTCGCCGCGGTCGAGGACGCTCTTGACGTACCCCTCGGCGTCGCCGCTGCGCTCGACGGCCTCCAGCATGCTCAGCACCCGGCTGGGGGCGCCGCCGTGCAGCGGGCCGGAGAGCGCGCCGATGCCGGAGGAGATGCAGGCCGCAGCGTCGGCGCCGGTGGAGGCGACGATCCGGGTGGTGAAGGTGGAGGCGTTCAGGCCGTGCTCGGCGGCCGAGATGAAGTACGCGTCCACGGCCTTGACGTGCCGCGGGTCGGGCTCGCCGCGCCAGCGCTTCATGAAGCGCTCGACGATCGTCTCCGCCTTGTCGATCTCCTTCTGCGGCACGGCGGGCAGGCCGAGGCCGCGCGCCGACTGGGCGACGAAGGACAGCGCGGTCACCGAGACCCGGGCCAGGTCCTCGCGGGCCTGCTCGTCGGAGATGTCCAGCAGCTGGTCGAGCCCCCAGTACGGGGCCAGCATGGCGACCGCGGACTGCACGTCGACGCGGATGTCGCCGGAGTGCACCGGCACCGGGAACGGCTCGGCCGGCGGCAGGCCCGGGCCGAACCGCCCGTCGACCAGCAGCGCCCAGACGTTGCCGAAGGAAACCTGACCGATCAGATCCTCGATGTCGACGCCGCGGTAACGCAGCGCGCCACCCTCGCGGTCGGGTTCGGCGATCTCGGTCTCGAAGGCTACGACGCCCTCCAGGCCCGGTTTGAAGTCAGACATGTCGTCTCCTGGCTTCCGGCTCGGTGCGCCCGCCGCGGGCTCAGTCCGGCCCAGACCTTAGGCGACCCTCAGGGATGGTTTCGTGACATCTTGCCTGCTCGGTAACCAAGTGCGCGACCCACCGCGACTGTGCCGCACGTGACATCCCCGCCGGTGGAGGCCGCCACGTCCTCGGTGAGACTGTTCGGTGGGGGCTGGCCAGCGTCGGGGGACGTGGGCGCCACCCCGAGAGGGAGAAGCAACGTGACGGGCGACACACCGCCGCCGGCGGCCATGCGTAACGAGTACGCCGCCGACCTGGGCCTTTCCGAGGCCGATCTGGCCGTGGACTGGTACACCCAGTTCGACCGCTGGTTCGCCGACGCGATCGCCGCCGGCCTGCCCGAGCCGAACGCCATGATCGTCGGCACCGCCGACGCCGCCGGCCGCCCCAGCGGGCGCACCGTGCTGCTCAAGGGCTACGACCCCGACGGCTTCGTCTTCTACACCAACTACGACTCCCGCAAGGGTGCCGAGGCGACCGCCAACCCGTACGCCAGCCTGGTCTTCCCGTGGTTCCCGATGCAGCGGCAGGTGGTGGTCGCCGGCCCGGTGCAGCGGGTCGACCGGGCGGAGACCGAGGCGTACTTCGCGAGCCGGCCGCGCGGCTCCCAGCTCGGGGCCTGGGCCAGCGTCCAGTCCCGGGTCATCGGAGACCGGGCGGCGCTCGACGAGGCGTACCAGGCGGTGGTCGATCGTTTCGCCGACGTGGCGCAGATCCCCGCGCCGCCGCACTGGGGCGGGCTGCGGCTCCGGCCCGAGTCGGTGGAGTTCTGGCAGGGGCGGGCGAGCCGGCTGCACGACCGGCTGCGGTTCCGCCGCGTAGACGGCGGCGACTGGGTCGTGGAGCGGCTGGCCCCGTGACCGCGACCAGCCCGACCCGGCCGCGCGGAGCGCGTCGCTGGGCGATCGACCTGCGCCCGCTGGCGGTGCCGGAGTTCCGGCGGATCTGGCTGGGCGGCGGCATCGCCATGCTCGGCTTTCAGTTCACCGCGGTGGCCGTGCCGGTGGAGATGTACACGCTGACCCGGGACTCGTTCTGGGTCGGCCTGCTCGGGATCGCCGCGTTCCTGCCGCTGCTGGTCTTCGGGCTCTGGGGCGGGGCGGTCGCCGACGCCCGGGACCGGCGGGGCGTGCTGCTCGTCAGCCAGGCGCTGCTCTGGGCGTCGATGCTGGCGCTGCTGCTGCAGGCGGTGCTCCGGGTGGGCAGTCCGGTGCTGCTGCTGGCCCTGGTGGCGCTCCAGTCGGTCGGCTTCGCGGTCAGCGGGGCGGCCCGTACGGCGAGCATCCCCCGGCTCGTCCCGGCCGAGCTGGTGCCGGCGGCCAGCACGCTGAACTTCACCACGTACACCGCCGCCTCGGTCGCCGGGCCGCTGCTGGCCGGGCTGATCTTCGCGAGCTGGCGGATCGACGTCGCGCTGCCGATCGCGTACGGCCTGGACATGGTCCTGTTCACGGCCGCCGTCTGGGCGACCCTGCGGATGCCGGCGCTGCCGCCCGAGCCGGACCCGGACGGCGACGGCAGCCCCCGCAAGGCGGGCCTGGCCAGCATCGTCGACGGGCTGCGCTACCTGGCCACCACGCCGGTGCTGATGCTCTCGTTCGCCATCGACCTGATCGCGATGGTCCTCGCCATGCCCCGGGCGCTCTTCCCCGAGGTGGCCCAGGAGCGGTTCGGCGGCGGCGCGGCGGTCGGCTGGCTGTACGGGGCGATCTCGCTCGGCGCGATGCTGGGTGGGCTCACCTCCGGCTGGATCGGCCGGCTGCGCCGGCAGGGCCTGGTGCTGGTGGTGGCGGTGGTCGGCTGGGGCCTCGCGGTGGCGGCGGCCGGGTTGGCCCACCAGCTCTGGCTGGTGGTGCTGCTGCTCGCCGTGGCCGGGGCGTCCGACCTCGTCAGCGCGGTGCTGCGGCAGTCGATGCTGCTGGTCTACGCGCCGGACCGGATGCGCGGCCGGCTCCAGGGCGTCAACACGGTCGTCATCGCCGGTGGGCCGCGCCTGGGCGACCTGCGCGCCGGCGCCGTGGCGGCCGGGTACGGCACCGGCGTGGCCTGGGTGGGCGGGGGTCTGATCTCCGCCGTGCTCGCCGTCGTGCTGGTGGTGGTCTTCCCGGCGCTGCTGCGCTACCGGGCCACCCCGGCCGCCGCCCGCGACTGAGCCGTCCGCCTCGAACCTGACCGCTGGGCGGGAAGCGGCCGGTGGGTCGGGCGGGGTCCGCAGGGGGCGACTAAGGTCCCCTGACATGGAGAAGGCCGCGACCCGCCCACCGTCCGGGGCACAGTGGACCATTGCCGCCGACGGCCACGAGGCGGTCATCGTCGAGGTGGGCGGTGGGCTGCGGTCGTACCGGCACGACGGCGTGGACTACGTCGACGGGTACGGCCCGGACGAGATCTGCCCCGGCGGGGCCGGCCAGGTGCTGGCGCCCTGGCCCAACCGGATCCGCGACGGGCAGTACACCTTCGGCGAGCGCTCGTTGCAGCTCACGCTGACCGAACCGGACCGGAACAACGCGATCCACGGCCTGGTCAACTGGGTGGCGTGGGAGCTGGTCGAGCAGTCCGCCGACGCCGTCACGGTCGGCTACGACCTGCCGCCCACCCCGGGGTATCCGTGGCCGCTGCGGCTGCGTACCCGCTGGAGCGTCGGGGCGGACGGCCTGCGGGTCGCGCACGAGGCGACGAACCTCGGCGCGGAGGCCGCCCCCTTCGGTTACTCGATGCACCCCTACCTGCGCCTGCCCGGCGTGCCGGTGGAGGAGCTGTCGCTGCGCGTCCCGGGGCGGATCCGGACCCTGCTGGACAGCCGGCTGCTGCCGGTCGGCGCCACCGCCGTGGCCGGCACCGAGTACGACTTCACCGAGCCCCGCCCGATCGGCGACGCGGTGCTCGACCTGGCCTTCGGTGACCTGCTCCGGGACGCCGACGGCGGCTCGTCGGTGACCCTGGCCGCCCCCGACGGCTCCGCCGCGGTGCACGTCTGGGCGGACCGGGAGTTCGGCTGGTGGCAGGTCTACACCGGGGACACCCTGACCGGGGAGCGGCACCGGCGGTCGGTGGCGGTGGAGCCGATGACCTGCCCGGCGGACGCGTTCCGCTCCGGCAAGGACGTGATCACGCTGGAGCCCGGCACCACCTGGCGGGGCGCCTGGGGCGTCCGGCCCGGCGTCTGAGCGGCGGGGGCATGGAGTTCGGCGAGGTCGTCCGGCGACGCCGGATGGTGCGCAACTACGACCCGGACCGGCCCGTCCCGCCGGACGTGGTGGACCGGCTGCTCGACCACGCGGTACGGGCGCCGTCGGCCGGGTTCGCGCAGGGCTGGGGCTTCCTGGTGCTGGAGACCCCGGAGGACCGGGAGCAGTTCTGGACGGCGGCCACCCCGGGCGGCGGCGGCCGGGAGCGCTGGCTGGCCGGGATGCGCCGGGCGCCGCTGATCGTCGTGCCGCACGCCAACCGCTCCGCCTACCTGGAGCGGTACGCCGAGCCGGACAAGGGCTGGGCGGACCGGGCGGCCGAGCGCTGGCCGGTGCCCTACTGGTACGTCGACACCGGTTTCGCCGCGCTGCTCATGCTCCTCACCGCCGTGGACGAGGGGTTGGGCGCCTGCTTCTTCGGCATCCCGCCCCAGCGGTTGGCGGCCTACCGGGAGGCGTTCGGGGTCCCCGAGGAGTACCAGCCGATCGGCGCGGTGACTGTCGGTTACCGGGCCCCCGACCATCGGTCACCGTCGCTTCGGCGGGGGCGGCGTCCGGTCGGCGAGGTGGTCCGGCGCGGCCGGTGGAGTTGAGCGTGGTTCGTACGGTCCGGGATGGGTATCGGCGGTAGCGAAACCGACATGAGGGAGTAAAACGCAGTGTGGCGGAGGCGGTTAGGCTGGCACGGTCATCGGTGCCGTACCGCGCGGTGCCACGGCGTGACCCGGCTCCGCGCCGTCGGTCGGCCCGGCCACGGGGAGGGGAGCGTGCCGTGATCTTCAGAGCGGTCCGGGACGGGCGTCCGTACCCGGAGCACAACTTCACGCTCAAGCAGTGGGCCGAGATCCCGCCGCGTCCGCTGCGGCTGGACCAGCTCATCACCACCAAGCGGGAGCTGGCGCTGGACAAGCTCCTCGCCGAGGACTCCACCTTCTACGGCGACCTCTTCCCGCACGTGGTGCAGTGGAACGGCGGTCTCTACCTGGAGGACGGGCTGCACCGCGCGCTGCGCGCCGCGTTGCAGCAGCGCAACCAGATCCACGCCCGGGTGCTGGTGCTCGGCGGTCAGGACGGATGACGCCCGCCTGACGACTCGTTAAGGTGGCCCCCATGACCGCACCCCTGGACCTGCTCGACGTCGACGCCTCGCTCGGCGAGGAGGAGCGCCAGATCCGCGCCGTCGTGCGCCAGCTCGTCGACGACCGGGTACGCCCGCACGTCGCCGACTGGTACGAGCAGGGCCACGTGCCGGCCCGCGAGCTGGCCCGCGAGTTCGGCAAGCTCGGCCTGCTCGGCATGCACCTGACCGGGTACGGCTGCGCCGGCGCCTCGGCGGTCGCGTACGGGCTGGCCTGCCTGGAGCTGGAGGCCGGCGACTCCGGTATCCGCTCCCTGGTCTCCGTGCAGGGCTCGCTCGCCATGTACGCCATCTGGCGCTACGGCAGCGAGGAGCAGAAGCAGCGCTGGCTGCCGTCGATGGCGGCCGGTGAGGCGATCGGCTGCTTCGGCCTGACCGAGCCCGACCACGGCTCCGACCCGGCCTCGATGGCCACCCGGGCACGCCGCGACGGCGACGACTGGGTGCTCAACGGCGCCAAGATGTGGATCACCAACGCGCCGATCGCCGAGGTCGGGGTGATCTGGGCGCGCACCGACGAGGGGGTTCGCGGCTTCGCCGTACCCATGGACACTCCGGGGGTGACGGCGCGCGAGATCCGGCAGAAGATGTCGCTGCGCGCGTCGCTGACCGGCGAGATCGCCCTCGACGACGTCCGGCTGCCGGCGGACGCCCAGCTGCCCGGCGCGATCGGGCTGAAGGCCCCGCTGAGCTGCCTCACCGAGGCCCGGCACGGCATCGTCTGGGGGGCGCTCGGCGCGGCCCGCGACTGCCTGACGACGGCGCTGGACTACGCCACCACCCGGACCCAGTTCGGCCGGCCGCTGGCCGGCTTCCAGCTCACCCAGGCCAAGCTCGCCGACATGGCCGTCGAGTGGAACAAGGGCTACCTGCTGGCGCTGCACCTGGGTCGGCTCGCCGATGCCGGGAAGCTGCGCCCGGAGCAGGTCAGCGTGGGCAAGCTGAACAACGTGCGCGAGGCGTTGGCGATCGCCCGGCAGTGCCGCACGATCCTCGGCGCCAACGGCGTCTCCGGCGAGTACCCGGTGATGCGGCACGCCAACAACCTGGAGAGCGTGCTGACCTACGAGGGCACCTCGGAGATCCACCAGCTGGTCATCGGGCAGAAGCTGACCGGGGTGTCGGCCTTCGCCTGACCGGCTTCACCCGATCGGGTTGCTCGCCGCGCGGCTGTCGCATCCGGCACGTACCGTCATTTCAAGACGACGTGTCTGACGAGGACGGTGAGGGCCATGGCCCGCGACGGTGACATCAACCAGCCCACCAGGGAGTTTCCCGGCTACCCGACCGCCGACACGCTCCCGGCCCGGTCGGACGACACCCCCGCGCCGCGGCCCGGCGGGCCGGCACCCGCCCGTGGCCTGCTCTGGGTGCTCGGTGCGGCGGCGCTGGTGGTGGTGGTGCTGCTCGGCGCCCAGGCGGCCGGGATCTTCCCCGACTTCCGCAACCCATTCGCCAAGGAACAGACCGACCGCAGCCAGCCGCCGCTGCTCAAGTCGATCCAGGACCTCAGCCGGTACGTCGCCGCCGAGGGCAACTTCCAGGTCGTGGTCGACCTCCAGAACGACCGCAACAACGTGCCCGACTTCCTGCTCAACCAGCGGACCCTCTTCGTCGGGGCGGGCAGCGTCGAGGCGTACGTCGACTTCACCAAGATCTCCGAGGGCGCGGTGGTCGAGTCCGCCGACGGCAAGTCCGTCGACATCAAGCTGCCCGCGCCGCAGCTCGGCAAGACCAACCTCGACATGCAGAAGAGCTACGTCTTCGCCGAGGAGCGCGGCCTGCTCAACCGGCTCGGTGAGCTGGTCAACGGCGACCCCAACCGGCAGCAGCAGGTCTACCAGCTCGCCGAGGAGCGGATCACCGCGGCGGCCCGGGACAGCGGGCTGACCCAGCGCGCCGAGGAGAACACCCGCAAGATGCTGGAGGGGCTGCTCCGCTCCCTCGGCTACGAGAAGGTCACCGTCACCTACGCCGCGCCCTGACCCCGCAACCGGCAGCGCCCGCCCCGACGTACCGGGGCGGGCGCTGCCGTGCGGGGGAGGTCAGTAGCGGGTGGCGGCGCGGTCCTCGTTCGGCATCAGCACCCAGAGGACCAGGTAGACGATCACCTGGGTACCGGGCAGCAGCAGCGACAGCAGGAACAGCAGCCGGATCATGAAGGGCGAGGTGTTGAACCGGCGGGCCAGGCCGGCGCAGACACCGGCGAGCATGCGCCCCTCGCGGGGCCGGACCAGTTTGCGACTCATCGTCGTACTCCCACTCTGCGGCGATCCGCCGCTCTACAACCAACGGTAGGAAGGGGTTACCACCGCGCCCTCCGTCGCAAGGCGGATCCGGCGACCCCGTACCCGTAGGTGGTTACCCGTGACGACCCCGCCCGACGCCCCGCGCCCCGCGCCCGCGTCCTGCCGCTCGCCCCCACGCGCTCCGCGCCCCCACCCTCCGGTCCCGCGGGGGCGGGGGAGCCGGGCGGGATGGGCCGTCACCAGCGGTGGAAGGGGCGGGAGCTGCGGCAGGCGGGTAGGCTCGCCGGTTGAGCCGCCCACACCCCGGGCGGTAGACGACGACCGCCGGAGACCCGGGCGGCCGTGACCCGGGTCGGACCCGCACCACCGGGTACGACGGCGAGGAAAGTGCAGCCATGATCAGTGTTTTCGACCTCTTCAGCGTCGGCATCGGGCCGTCCAGCTCGCACACCGTCGGCCCCATGCGGGCCGCTCGGACGTTCATCACCGGGCTGAAGGGCGACGGGCTGCTCGCCGACGTCGTCCGGGTCCAGGCGGAGCTGTTCGGGTCGCTCGGCGCCACCGGGCACGGCCACGGCAGCGACCGGGCCGTGCTGCTCGGGCTGGAGGGCGAGGCGTCGGAGACGGTCGACACCGACACCGTCGGCCCCCGGGTCGCCGCGATCCGCGCCGACCGCCGGCTGCACCTGCTCGGCGTGCAGGAGATCGACTTCGACCCCGACCGGGACCTGGTGCTGCACCGCCGCCGGTCGCTGCCGTACCACCCGAACGGAATGACCTTCGCGGCGTACGACGCGGCCGGGGTCCAGGTCCGGGCCCGCACCTACTACTCGGTGGGCGGCGGGTTCGTGGTGGACGAGGCCGCCGCCGGCGCGGACCGCATCAAACCGGACACCACCCGGGTACGGCACCCCTTCTACACCGGCGCCGAACTGCTCGACGTGACCGCCGCGACCGGGCTGTCGATCAGCGAGGTGATGCTGGCCAACGAGCGCTCCTGGCGCAGCGAGGCCGACGTGCGGGCCGGCCTGCTGGAGATCTGGCGGGTGATGCAGGAGTGCGTGGCGGCCGGCTGCGAGCGTGACGGCGTCCTGCCCGGCGGGCTGAAGGTCCGCCGCCGGGCGGCCGAACTGCGCAGGAGCCTGGAGGCGGAGACCGACTCCACCGACCCGCTGCGCGCGATGGACTGGGTGACGCTCTTCGCCCTCGCGGTGAACGAGGAGAACGCGGCCGGCGGCCGGGTGGTGACCGCCCCCACCAACGGCGCGGCCGGCATCATCCCGGCGGTGCTGCACTACTACACCCGGTTCGTCCCGGGCGCCGACGAGGACGGCGTGGTCCGCTTCCTGCTGGCCGCCGGCGCGATCGGCGTGCTGTTCAAGGAGAACGCCTCGATCTCCGGCGCGGAGGTCGGCTGCCAGGGCGAGGTCGGCTCGGCCTGCTCGATGGCCGCCGCCGGGCTCGCCGAGGCCCTCGGCGGTACGCCGGCGCAGGTGGAGAACGCCGCCGAGATCGGCATGGAGCACAACCTCGGGCTGACCTGCGACCCGGTCGGGGGGCTGGTGCAGATCCCCTGCATCGAGCGGAACGCGGTGGCTAGCATCAAGGCGATCACCGCCGCCCGGTTGGCGCTGCGTGGGGACGGGGTGCACACCGTGTCGTTGGACAAGGTCATCAAGACCATGCGGGAGACGGGCGCCGACATGAAGGTCAAGTACAAGGAGACGGCGCGCGGCGGCCTGGCCGTCAACGTGATCGAGTGCTGAGGGGCGTTCGTTCACCGACTGCTAACCTGTCGTCCGTCCTGGGAGGCGGGAGGCGACGGTGACCGCTGGCGTCGCGGCGTTGTGGTCGCACCGCAACTCGCTGCGGATCCTGGTCAAGCGGGACCTCGCGGTGAAGTACCAGCAGTCCGTGCTCGGCTACTTCTGGTCGCTGATCGAGCCGCTGGGCATGGGGGCGATCTACTTTTTCGTCTTCGGGGTGCTCTACTCCGGCGACACCGAGCGGCACCTCGGGCAGGCCGCCGAGTCGTACCCGCTCTTCCTGGTCACCGGCATCTTCGCCTGGATGTGGACCAGCTCCGCGCTGAGCGAGGCGACCAACGCGCTGACCGGGCAGTCCCGCCTGATCACCACGATGAACGTGCCCCGGCAGGTCTTCCCGATCGGCCGGGTCACCGGCCGGTTCGCCGAGTACGCCGCCGGCCTGCCCATCCTCTTCGCCGTCGCCGCCGTCTACGCCGCGCACGGGAAGATCCACCCCGGCTGGTCGCTGCTCGCCCTGCCGCTCGCCGTGCTGGTCCAGGCGACCCTGCTGGTCGGGCTCTCGCTGCTGCTCTCGGCGGTCAACGTGCTGATGCGCGACGTCGAGCGCTTCATGCGGCTGATCATCCGGGTGCTCTTCTACGCGACGCCGATCATCTATCCGCTGAGCCTGGTCCGGGAGTCCGCCCTGCCGGGCTGGGTGAAGGTCGCCTACGAGCTCAACCCGCTGGTCGGCATCTTCCAGCTCCAGCACGCGATCTGGTACCCGGACGAGTTCCCCGACGCCCGGCTGCTCGCCACCACGGTCGCCGGCAGTCTGCTGGCGCTGGTGGCCGGCTGGTGGGCGTTCCGGCGGCTCGAACCCGCCGTGCTCAAGGAGCTGTGAGGTGGCGCCGATCATCGAGGCCGAGGGCCTCGGCATCCGGTTCGTCCGCAACCGCCGGCGGCAGCTGCGGCTGCGCGAGCTGTTCATCCACCGGGGCGGGCGCCGCGCCGCGTCCGGGCAGTTCTGGCCGCTGCGGGACGTCTCCTTCACCGTGGAGCCCGGCGAGACGGTCGGGGTGATCGGGCGCAACGGCACCGGCAAGAGCACCCTGCTGCGGCTGATCGCCGGGGTGCTCATCCCCGACGAGGGGCGGATCCGGGTGCGCGGCGACGTCGCGCCGCTGCTCGAACTCTCGGCCGGCTTCTCCAACGACCTCACCGGGCGGGAGAACCTCTACCTCGTCGGCGGCCTGCACGGGCTGTCGTCGGCGTACCTGAAGCGGCACTTCGACGACATCGTCGAGTTCGCGGGCGAGCAGGTGCAGCGGGCCATCGACACCTCGGTCCGGCACTACTCGTCCGGGATGAAGGTGCGGCTCGGGTTCGCCATCATCTCCCACCTGCCGCATCCGATCCTGCTGATGGACGAGGTGACCGCGGTGGGCGACGCGGAGTTCCGCAAGAAGTGCTATTCGACGATCGACCGACTGCTCGCGGAGGGGCGCACCTTGGTGCTGGTGTCACACAACGAGAAGGACCTGACCCGGTTCTGCCGTCGGGGGCTCTACCTCGACGGTGGGCGGCTGACCGTGGACGGCACGGTCGCCGAGGCGCTCGACGCGTACCACGCCGCGGTCCCGCGGTGACGCTCGCGATCGTGCTCGCCGCCGGTGCGCCGGCCGCGGGCCTGCCCACCGGCACCGGGGAGACCCTCGCCGACCGGCTGGCCGCCCAGTGGCGCCGGGCCGGGGCGGACGAGGTGCGCGCCGCCGCCGACCTGGACGAGCTGGCCGCCCTGGTGGACGTCGCCACCGGCCCGGTGATCGTCAGCGGAGCCGACCTGGTCGCGCACACCGCCGTACTCAAGCATCTGGCGACCAGCCCGGTCGGCCCGACGGTGGCCCTGGTGCTCACCGACCCGCCGGTGCCCGGCCGGACCGCCGTGCGCGAGGAGCGCGGGCAGGTGGTCGAGGCCGGGCCGGAGCCGGCCGACGCCACCGGCGTCTTCGGCGGCGCGCTGCGGGTCGGCGCGGAGGACCTGCCGGCCCTGGCGGCCGCCGCCCGCGCCGCCGCCGGTCGGGCCGCGGCCGGGTCCGCAGTGGACGGGCTCTTCGCCGCGCTCACCGCGCTCGGCACGCTGACCTTCGCCCACCGGGTACGCCTGCTCGTGGCGCACCGGGTCGGCGACGCCGCCGGGCTGCACGCCGCCGAGGCGGCGCTGGCGGGGGTGGACGAGGACAAGGCCGAGCTGCGGCTCTCGGTCAAGGAGCGGGACGACTTCTTCACCACCTACTTCGTCAGCACCTGGTCGCCGTACGTGACCAAGGCGGCGGCCCGGATCGGGCTCGGCCCGACCGCCGTGACCATGCTGTCGGTGCTCTTCGCGGTCGCCGCGGCGGTGCTCTTCGGCGTCGGCGGCCGGCCCGCGCTGATCACCGGGGCGGTGCTGCTCTACCTGGGCTTCGTGCTCGACTGCGTGGACGGCCAGCTGGCCCGCTACACCCGGCACTTCAGCGCCTGGGGCGGCTGGCTGGACACGATGGCCGACCGCGCGAAGGAGTACGTGGTCTACGCCGGACTCGGCTACGGCGCGACCCAGGCCGGCTTCCGGTACGGCTGGGCCCTGGCCATCGCCGCGATGACGCTGCAGACCGTGCGGCACATGACCGACACCTGGTACGGCGTGCTGCACGACGAGGCGGCCCGCCGGCCGAAGACGTCGGTGGGCGGGGGCGGCGGTGGCATCGGCGACCGGCTGAACGCCGCGTCGACCCGGGTGCAGGCCGACACCGGGTCGGTGTCGTACTGGCTGAAGCGGACGGTGGTCTTCCCGATCGGCGAGCGGTGGGCGCTGATCGCGCTGACCGTGGCGCTGTTCAGCCCGTTGGTCAGCCTGGTCGCGGTGCTGGTCTGGGGGACGCTGGCGTTCGCGTACACCGGGGCGCTGCGCACGCTGCGGGCGCGCTGGATGTGGGTGCCGGTGCTGGACACGGTCGACGCCACGCTGCACCGCGACGACGGTCCGCTGGCCGCGCGGCTGCCGGTGCTGCGCCCGATGGGTCCGCTGACGCTGGCGGTGCTGGCCGCGCTGGGCCCGGCGGCGCTGCTGGTCACGGCGCTGCTGACCGGTGACGGCGACGGGCTGCGCTGGTGGGTGCCGGTGGCGCTGCTGGTGCTGCTGGTCGCCGGGCTGGGTGCCGGGGCGGCGCACAACGGGCCGCTGGACTGGCTGGTGCCGGCCGCGCTGCGGGCCGGGGAGTACCTGTTCGCCATCGCCGCCGGGGTGGTCGGCGGCGCGCCCCCGTGGCTGATCTTCGGCTACGTCCTCGTGCTCACCCTGCACCACTACGACCTGACGGCCCGACTGGAGAAGCGGCAGGCGGCCCCGCCGCTGCACCGCTGGACGCTGGGCTGGGAGGGTCGGTCGGTGCTGCTGGCGCTGGCGACGATCGTCGGAAATGTGAGTATCGGTCTGGCTACACTCGGTACGTACCTTCTCGTGGGATTCGTGGCGAGCGTCGTCCTGGCCTGGGTCGTCCTGCCGGCCCGCGCCGCGCGGCCGACGGCGGTCCCGGTCGGAGGTGGTTCGCCGGGCTGACTGGAGGGGCGGCCGGGATGACGCTGATCAGCTTCGTCGTACCGGCCTTCCGGGTGCAGGGCTACCTGCGCGAATGCCTCGACTCGATCCTCGGCCAGCCCTTCGGCGACTTCGAGGTGATCGGCGTCGACGACGCCTCGCCGGACGCCAGCGGCGACATCCTCGACGAGTACGCCGCCCGTGACCCCCGGGTCCGGGCGCTCCGGCTGCCCCGCAACGTCGGGCTCGGTCCGGCCCGCAACGCCGGGCTGGACCGGGCCGTCGGGGAGTACGTCTGGTTCGTCGACGGCGACGACTGGCTCGCCGCGGACTGCCTGGCCGAGGTCGCCGACCGGCTGCGGACCACCCGCCCGGACGTGCTCGTGGTGGACCACGTGCGGACGCACTGGAACGACATCGCCACCCGCAGCGCCATGGCCGAGGTGTTCCCGGAGCCGCCCGGCGAGGCCAGCTTCCGGCTGCGCGAGCGGCCGGAGACCCTGCACCTGCTGCACACCGCCTGGAACCGGCTGGTCCGCCGGGAGTTCCTGGTCGAGCTGGGGCTCCGCTTCGCCCCGGGCTGGTACGAGGACGTCTCCTTCACCTATCCGGTGCTGCTGGCCGCCGAGCGGATCGGCGTGCTCGACCGGGTCTGCGTCAACTACCGGCAGCGGCGGGCCGGCGCGATCACCCGTACCCGGGGGGACCGGCACTTCGAGGTCTTCGCGCAGTGGCACCGGGTGTTCCAGTTGCTGGACCGCTGGGGTCCGGCGGTGGCCGAGCTGCGGCCGGCGGTCTTCGAGCGGATGGTCTGGCACCAGCTCACCGTGCTCGGCAACGGCGAACGGATCGCCCCCGCGTTGCGTCCGGCGTTCTTCGCCCAGATGACCGCCGACCACCGGCGCTTCCGGCCGCCCGAGGGCTACCCGGCCCCGGACGGGCTGGAGGGGCTCAAGCACCGGCTGGTCGCGGCGGGACGGTGGCGGACGTTCAGCGCGTTGCGCGCCGCGAACCTGGCCCGGGCGACGGCCCGCAGCAGCACCCGCCGGGCGCTGCCGGTGGCCCGGCGTACCGCCCGGCTGACCCGGGACGCGATGCTGCGCGAGTACTACCGGGCCGAGCTGCGCCGGCCGATCGACCCGAGCCTCGCCGTCTACGCCGCGTACTGGTACCGCGGGTACGCCTGCAACCCGGCGGCGGTGCACGCCGCCGCCCGCCGGCTGGCCCCGCAGGTCCGGGGGGTGTGGATCGTGCGGCGGGACCGGGTGGACAGCCTCCCGCCCGGCACCGAGTACGTCGTCGCCGGCACCCGGGCCTACTACCGGACGCTGGCCCGGGCGCGCTGGCTGGTCAACAACGTCAACTTCCCGGACTTCGTCCGCAAGCGACCCGGATCGGTGCACGTGCAGACCCACCACGGCACGCCGGTCAAGGTGATGGGGCTGGACCAGCAGCGCTTCCCGCTCGGGGCGGTGGGGATGGACTTCGCCGGGCTGCTGCGCCGGGTGGACCGCTGGGACTACAGCGTCACCTCGAACAGCTTCTCCACCCAGATGTGGGACCGGGCCTACCCGGCGTCGTACACCACCCTGGAGGTCGGCTACCCGCGCAACGACCGGCTGGTCACCGCCACCGCCGAGGAGGTCCTGGCGGTCCGCGACCGGCTCGGCCTCGGCCCGGACGAGCGGGTGGTGCTCTACGCGCCGACGCACCGCGAGCACCTGCCCCGGTACCGGCCGCCGTTCCACCCGGAGCAGCTGCTCGACGTGCTCGGGCCGTCCGGTCGGCTGCTGATCCGCAGCCACTACTTCCACGACCGGGACGGCCGGGCCCGGCGGCGTACCCGGGGCCGGGCGGTCGACGTCAGCGACCACGGCAGCGTGGAGGAGCTCTACCTCGCGGCGGACGTGCTGGTCACCGACTACTCGTCGGCGATGTTCGACTACGCCGTCCTGGACCGCCCGATCGTCGTGTACGCGCCGGACCGGGACGCGTACATGCTGGCCCGGGGCGTCTACTTCGACGTGACCGCCGAGCCGCCCGGCGCCGTCGCCCTCACCTTCGCCGAGCTGCTGGAGGTGTTCCGCTCCGGCGCGGTGACCGGGGCGGACGCGCAGCGGGCGCGGCAGCGGTTCCGGGCCCGGTTCTGCACGTTGGAAGACGGGCACGCCGCGGAGCGGGTGGTGCGCCGGGTCTTCCTCGACGATCCCGCGTGACGCGGTGTCCCGGCGCCCCGGGCCGCCGCCGGTAATAGGACTGTCACGACCTCAACATGGCACGTTTACCCGATGTGCTGATCGCATGATCCTGGTCACAGTCAAGCGGGGTTAGGCCGAGCTGGGGGAGGAGACGGTGACCACCGTCGCGCTCAAGGATGTCACCAAGGTGTTCCAGGACGGAACGCTCGCGGTCGACAGCGTCAATCTGGACGTCAACGACGGCGAGTTCATGGTGCTGCTCGGGCCGTCGGGCTGCGGAAAGTCCACGGTGCTGCGGATGGTCGCGGGCCTGGAGGACCCGAGCTCCGGCGCCGTGATGCTCGACGGTGAGGTCGCCAACGACCTGCCGCCACGCGAGCGGAAGATCGCCATGGTCTTCCAGGACTTCGCGCTCTATCCGCACATGACCGTCGGCGACAACATCGCCTTCCCGCTGCGACTGGCCGGTGTGGACCCGGCCCCGCGCGGCGAGCGGGTGCAGGACGTGGCGGGCGCGCTCGGCATCGGCGACGTCCTCGGCCGCAAGCCGAGCCAGCTCTCCGGCGGCCAGCGGCAACGGGTCGCGATGGGGCGGGCGATAGTGCGCCGGCCCGGGCTCTTCCTGATGGACGAGCCGCTCTCCAACCTCGACAGTGGGCTGCGCGCCGAGCTGCGCGCGGAGATCTCCGGGCTGACCCGCGAGCTGGGGGTCACCACCATCTACGTCACGCACGACCAGGCCGAGGCGCTGACCATGGCCGACCGGGTCGCCATCATGCGCAAGGGCGTGCTCCAGGACGTGGGCACGCCGACCCAGGTGTACGGCCGGCCGGCCACCCTCTACGTCGCGGCGTTCCTGGGCAGTCCCCGGATGAACCTGCTGGAGGCGTCGGTCTACGTCCACCTCGACCGGTACGTCACCCTCACCCTCGGCGAACAGGCGCTCTACCTGCCCTGGGACGACATCCGCAGCCGGGCGGTGGCGCACTACCACGGCGAGCGGATCGTGGTCGGGATGCGCGCCGAGGCGCTGACCCCGGTCGCCCCGGACACCCCGGGCGACGTGCTCCAGGGCCGGGTCCGCTACCTGGAGCACCACGGGCACGAGTCGCTGGCCTTCCTCGACATCGGCGCCACCGCCATCGTGGTGGACGAGATGGGCGCCGCGGCCGAGGACGCCCAGGCCGGGCAGCGCGGGCTGCGCCGCTTCGGGCAGGTCATGCAGCGGATCACCGGGCGCGCGGCCGACGCGGAGCCGATCTCCGCCCCGGTCGGCGGCGGCAACCGGACCAGCGTGCTCCCCGACCCGGGGCGCCACCACCGCCGCCCCGCCGAGCTGGCGGTACGCCTCGCCCCGTACCCGGCGATCTCGGCGGGCCACCCGATGTCGGTCTCCGTACGGATGGACGCCCTGCACTTCTTCGACGAGCGCGGCGACCGGATCGACGTCGGGTGGCGCTGAGCCGGTCGGGGCCGGCGGGGCTGCGCGCCACCACATCGATGCCCTACGGTCAGCGCACCTGATTCCACTGCACCGTTTCCAGAGAGGGGCCCGCCGTGTCGGGTGACCGTCCGAGCCCGCTCGTGATCGAGCGGATCCTGCGTGATCGGCAGGGCATCTGGCAGCAGATCGTCGCCGACGACGACCTGAACGCGCTGACCGGCCGGATGCTGGCCAGTTCCGCCGTCGCGCTGGCCTGCTACGGGGCGGTGCTCGGCGCGTTCCACGGCGTGCTGATGGCGATGACCTCGGCGGTGAAGCTGCCGTTGCTCTTCCTCGTCACGCTGGCCATCTGCCTGCCCACGCTCTACCTGTTCAACCTGGTCTTCGGGGCCCGCCTGTCGGTGCGCCAGTCGCTGGCGCTGGTGATGGTGGCGATCACGGTCACCTCGATGCTGGCGGTGGCGTTCGCCCCGATCAGCCTCTTCTTCCTGATCACGGCACCGGACTACGGCTTCTTCAAGCTGCTCAACGTGGCGATCCTGACGCTGTCGGCGGTGGTCGGGCTGCGCTTCCTCACCGGCGGGATGCAGGTGCTCAACGCGCACGGCCTGCTCGCCCCGGCCGCCGCCGCGACGCCGGCCACCGCCGCCGCGCCGGCCGCGCAGGCGGTCCCGGCGGCCGCGACGCCGGCCGTGCCCGCCCAGGCGGTGCCCGCCGAGGCGGTCGCGGAGCCGGTCGCCGTGGGCGCGAGCGCCAACGGCGCGGTCGCGGGCGCGGCGGGTGCGAACGGCACCGCCACCCCGCCGGCCGCCGAGGCGCAGCCCGCCACTGCCGCGCAGCCGGTCAACCCCGTGCCGGCGCAGCCGGTGGCCGTCGCACCGGCGCAGCCGGTCGTGCTGGCCGGTCACCCCGTGACGGCGTTCCCGCCGGGGGCGGTCCCGCAGGGTTACGCCGGGGCGGTCCGGCCGTGGGCCACGCCGCCGGTGCGGCGCGGCGAGCCGGAGCAGCGCCCGGCGAGCATGACCCTGCTGTACGTCTGGATCCTGCTCTTCGGTTTCGTCGGCACCCAGCTCGCCTGGACCCTGCGCCCGTTCGTCGGCAGCCCGGGTCAGGACTTCGCGCTGTTCCGCAGCATCGAGGGCAACTTCTACGCGGAGATCCTGCGCACCATCGGCAACCTGTTCTGACCACCGCCGCCGAGGGCGACGCCCTCGGCGCGACCGGATGATGTCCGCACGAGCCTCATGCCTGACAGACATGTTCATGCCTGTCAGGCATGACGCTTTCCGGGGGACCGCCACCCGCGCGGTGACGTGTGGCGCGGCCGTGACCCTGAAATTGCTGGTCGGTGGTGGCTTGCCGGAGAAGTTACCGGCTAGTAACGTCGGGGCATGTCCATCGACTCGCGCCAGGTGGCGGCCGGAATGCTCCAGGCCGTGCCGTTCGCCCGTACGCTCGGCTTCGAGTTCGTCGAGGTCGCCCCGGAGGCCCACGGCGGAGTGCGGGCCGTGGTCCGGCTGCCCGACACGCCGGCCACCCACAACCACGTCGGCGGCCCGCACGCCGGAGCCATGTTCACCCTCGGCGAGACCGCGTCCGGGACGGTGGTGATGGCCGCCTTCGGTCACCTGCTCGACCGGGCGGTGCCGCTCGCCGTCCGGGCCGACATCGCGTACCGGAAGCTGGCGATGGGGCCGGTGCTGGCCACCGCCCGGCTGGGCCGTACCCCGGCCGAGGTGGTCGCCGAGCTCGACGCCGGGCAGCGCCCGGAATTCGAAGTCGAGGTCGAGATCGGCACCGAGGACGGCACCGTCACCGGCACGATGACCGTGGTCTGGACGCTGCGCCCCAACCGCTGACGGCACCGGCACCTGGCGAAACGGGTTTGTCCGGGCGGTGGGCTGGATAGATTCGTACCGTGCTGGGCCTACCTGCTCACGTGTCCGCCTGTCTCTTCGATCTGGACGGTGTGCTGACGCAGACCGCCAAGGTGCACAACGCCGCCTGGAAGCAGACCTTCGACGCGTTCCTGGCGCGCCGGGCGGCGGCCACCGGTGAGCCGTTCCGGCCGTTCGACCCCGGGCCGGACTACAACCGGTACGTGGACGGCCGGCCCCGGGCCGACGGGGTCCGCACCTTCCTCGCCTCCCGGGGCGTGGTGCTGCCGGAGGGCAGCCCCGACGACCCGCCCGACGCGGACACCGTCAACGGCGTCGGCAACCGCAAGAACGTGGTGCTGCTGGAGCGGATCCACCACGACGGTGTCGAGGTGTACCCGGGCTCGGTGGCGTACCTGCGGGCGGCCGTCGCGGCCGGGATGCGCCGCGCGGTGGTCTCGGCCAGCGCGAACTGCCGCGACGTGGTCGCCTCGGCCGGCCTGGAACCGCTGCTGGAGGCGCGGGTCGACGGCCTGGTCGCGCGGGCCGAGGGGCTGCGCGGCAAGCCCCACCCGGACACCTTCCTGGCGGGCGCGAAGCTGCTCGGGGTCGACCCGGCCAACGCCGCCGTCTTCGAGGACGCCCTCGCCGGGGTGGCCGCCGGGCGGGCCGGCGGCTTCGGGTACGTGGTCGGGGTCGACCGGGTCGGCCAGGCCGACGAGTTACGCGCCCACGGTGCCGACATCGTGGTCACCGACCTCTCCGATCTGCTGAAGGGAGCGGCGGCATGATCCGCGAACGCGCCTATCCGGTCGAGCCCTGGCACGTCCGGGAGACCCGGCTCGACATGGACGTGCTGGCCCAGTCCGAGTCGGTCTTCGCGCTCTCCAACGGGCACGTCGGGATGCGCGGCAACCTCGACGAGGGGGAACCGCACGGCCTGCCCGGCACCTACCTCAACTCCTTCTACGAGCTGCGCCCCCTGCCGTACGCGGAGGCGGGCTTCGGCTTCCCCGAGTCCGGGCAGACCGTCGTCAACGTCACCAACGGCAAGCTGATCCGGCTGCTGGTCGACGACGAGCCGCTCGACGTCCGCTACGGCGAGCTGCTGAGCCACGAGCGGATCCTCGACCTGCGCGCCGGCACCCTGCACCGGGACCTGCACTGGCGGTCCCCGGCCGGACGGGAGGTCAAGGTCCGCAGCACCCGGCTGGTCTCCTTCACCCAGCGGGCGGTCGCCGCGATCCACTACGAGGTGGAGGCGGTGGACGGGCCGCTGCGGCTCATCCTTCAGTCCGAGCTGGTCGCCAACGAGACCCTGCCGGCGCAGAGCGGCGACCCTCGGGTGGCCGCCGTGCTGGAGTCCCCGTTGCAGGCCGAGGAGGAGCTGACCACCGACGACGGCGGGCTGCTCATCCACCGCACCAAGGTCAGCGGCCTGCGGGTGGCCGCCGAGATGGGCCACGACGTGTCCGCCCCGGGCAAGGCCACCGTCGAGTCCGAGGGCTACGAGGACTGGGTACGGACCACCGTCGGGTGCGTGCTCAAGCCCGGCGAGACGCTGCGGGTGGTCAAGTACGTCACGTACGGCTGGTCGAGCCGGCGGTCGCTGCCGGCGATGCGCGACCAGGTCGGCGCGGCGCTGGCCGCCGCCCGGCTGGACGGCTGGGAGGGCCTGCGCCGGGAGCAGCGGGAGTACCTCGACGAGTTCTGGGACGCCGCCGACGTGCGGGTCGAGGGCGACCCGGAGGTGCAGCAGGCCGTCCGGTTCGGGCTGTTCCACGTCCTGCAGGCCGGTGCGCGGGCGGAGCGGCGACCCATCGCCGCCAAGGGCCTGACCGGTCCGGGGTACGACGGGCACGCGTTCTGGGACACCGAGATGTTCGTGCTGCCGGTGCTCACCTACACCCAGCCGTCCGCGGTCCGGGACGCCCTGTACTGGCGGCACGCGACGCTGGGACAGGCCCAGGAGCGGGCCCGGACCCTGAACCTCCAGGGTGCCGCGTTCCCCTGGCGGACCATCGAGGGTCCGGAGTCCTCGGCGTACTGGCCGGCCGGCACCGCCGCCTTCCACATCGCCGCCGACGTGGCCGACGCGCTGCGCCGCTACCTGCTGGTCACCGACGACGACGCGCTGGAACAGGAGATCGGCCTGGAGCTGCTGGTGGAGACCGCCCGGCTCTGGCGCTCGCTGGGCCACCACGACCGCATGGGCCGGTTCCACATCGACGGGGTGACCGGGCCGGACGAGTACACCGCGGTCAAGGACGACAACATCTACACCAACCTGATGGCGCAGCGAAACCTGCTCACCGCCGCGGACTGCGCGATGCGCTTCCGGGACGAGGCGATCGACCTCGGGGTCACCGAGGAGGAGGCGGCGCAGTGGCGGGACGCGGCGAACGCCATGTACATCCCGTACGACGAGGGGCTCAAGGTCCACCAGCAGGTGGAGGGCTTCACCCGGTCGCAGGAGTGGGACTTCGAGCACACCCCGGGGGAGAAGTACCCGCTGCTGCTGAACTACCCGTACTTCGACCTGTACCGCAAGCAGGTGGTCAAGCAGGCCGACCTGGTGCTGGCCATGCACTGGCGGGGTGACGCCTTCACCGCCGAGGAGAAGCTGCGCAACTTCCTCTACTACGAGCGGCGTACCGTCCGGGACTCCTCGCTGTCGGCCTGCACCCAGGCGGTGATGGCGGCCGAGGTCGGGCACCCGGAGCTGGCCCACCGCTACCTGCGCGAGGCCGCGCTGATGGACCTGCACGACCTCAACGAGAACACCCGCGACGGGGTGCACATGGCCTCGCTGGCCGGCGCCTGGATCGCGCTGGTCGCGGGCTTCGGCGGGCTGCGTGACCACGACGGGAACCTGTCGTTCTCGCCGCGCCTGTCCAGTCGGCTCAGCCGGCTGGAGTTCTCGTTGCAGTGGCGCGGGATGCGACTGCGGGTGGACGTCCGGCCGCACCAGACGACCTACTCGCTGCGCAACGGCGGGCCGGGCACGGTCGTGGAGCTGCACCACCACGGCGAGAAGATCAACGTGACCAGCTCCGTGCCGGTCACGGTCCCGGTGCCGACCCCCGATCCGCCCGGCCCGGCCCCGGAGCAGCCCCCGGGTCGCGCCCCGCTGTTGCACCTGCCGGAGGACGAGGGCTGACGGAAACCGGGCCCGGGGTTCGCGGCGCCGCCGCGGACCCCGGGCCCGGAAGGGTCAGAACTGGCGGCCGTTGGAGGGACGGCCTCCCGCATCGCGCGGGGCCATCGCCGCCGGGTCGTCGGCCGTGCGCGCCCGCGCCGCCTTGTCCGCCCAGTCCTCACTGCGTTCGGCGTCCTGTTCGCGGCGTTCTTCCTCGGCGGTCCGGGTCTGCTGCCGGGACTTCTGCTCAGCCATGGCGATCCTCGCGATCCGTCGGGGCGCCGGCTCGCCGGCACCGTCGTGCGGTCACCCTGCGGCTTCCCGACGGCATGGGCGGCAAACCCGGCCCCCACCGGGGCCCGCTCCCGCTTGGGTCCGGATTGCGCGGGTATGACCGCCGGGCCGGTGCGGATCCGGCGGTACGGAGGGTGGAGATGCGGACAGGTGACAACCAGGTGACCATCGCGGTGGCCGACGCCGGGCTCCCGGCCGACGTGTCCGTGCCCGAGGGGGCGAACGGTGTGGTGCTCTTCGCGCACGGCAGCGGCAGTTCCCGGCACAGCCCACGCAACGTGGCGGTCGCCGGGGTGCTGCAGGATCGGGGACTCGCCACCGTCCTGGTCGACCTGCTCACGCCGGAGGAGGACGCGGTCGACGCCCGTACCGCCGAGCTGCGCTTCGACATCGGGCTGCTCGCCGGGCGGCTGGCCGGCATCGTCGACTGGCTGGGCGCCGAGCCCCAGCTGGGTCGGCTGCCGGTGGGCCTGTTCGGGGCGAGCACCGGCGCGGCGGCGGCGCTGGTCGCCGCGGCGCAGCGGCCGGAGCGGGTGGCGGCCGTGGTCTCCCGCGGCGGGCGGCCGGACCTGGCCGGCCCCGCGCTCTCCGGGGTACGCGCACCGACGCTGATGCTGGTCGGCGGCCTGGACGAGCAGGTGATCACGCTCAACGAGCAGGCCGCCGCGGCGCTCACCGCCCCGCAGGAACTGCGGATCGTGCCCGGCGCCACCCACCTCTTCGAGGAGCCCGGCGCGTTGGAGCAGGTGGCCGATGCGGCGGCCGACTGGTTCGCCGCCCACCTCCACGTCCCCGCCTGACCCACGGCCCCGCCCCGCACGCGCCCGGTTGGGCCGGGGCGGGGGTGCGGGTCAGGCGGGGGTAGCTGGAGGGGTGGGGCGGGTGGCGGCGAGTCGTTCGCGGTGGCGCTGGACGGTGTCGACCACCCGGTAGGTGACGGCGGCGATCGGCACCGAGACGAAGGCGCCCGCGATCCCGGCGATCAGCGTGCCCGCGGTGACCACCACCAGGATCACCGCCGGGTGCAGCCGGACCTGCCGCTTCATGATCAGCGGCTCCAGCAGGTTGCCCTCGATCTGCTGGACGGCGATCACCGCGGCCAGCACGAGCAGTGCCGTCGTCGGGCCCTTGGCGGCCAGCGCCACGAGTACGGCGACCGCGCCGGCGACCGTCGCGCCGATGATCGGTACGAAGCCGCCGAGGAAGGTGATCAGCGCCAGCGGCAGGGCGAGCGGCACCCGGAGCACCACCAGCGACAGCCCGATGCCGATCGCGTCGATCGCCGCAATGATCATCGTGCCCCGGCTGTACGCGCTGAGCGTCCGCCACCCGGCCCGACCGGCCTCGGCGGTCACTTCGCGGTTCGGGCCGGTGGTCCGGCGCAGCACCCACTGCCACATCGACCGGCCGTCCTTGAGCAGGAAGAAGAGCAGCACCAGGGCGAGCAGGGTGGAGCCGGCCACCTCGGCGGCCGTCCGGGCCCCGCCGATCGGGTCGAAGCCGCCGCCGAGGCCGGAGCGGACCTGCTGGATGAGCCGGTCCAGCTGCGCGTCGCTCACCGGCAGGGTGGAGGTGACGAAGTCCCGGCTGCGCTGGACGCCCTCGCCCAACTCCTCGCTGAGCGCGCCGAACTGGGCGGCGGTCAGGTTCCACACCACCACGCCGACGCCGACCAGGATGCCGAGCAGCAGCAGGAGCGACAGCAGCGCCGCCGGGGCGGCCGGCACCCGCAACCGGCGCAGGCGCAGCAGCACCGGGTCGAGCAGCGCGGCGAGGAAGAGCGTCACCGCCAGGGCGATCGCCAGCGGCGCCAGCAGCACCGCCACCCGGCCCAGCAGGTAGAGCGCGACCACCACGACCACCAGGCAGGCGCCCCACACCACCGCCGCGCGGACCAGCCAGGGCAGCGCCCCCCAGGCCTGCCGTGGTTCGGGGCGGGCGCCCGCCGCCGTCATTTCGGGCGTATGCCCGTCACCGTCCTCGACCACGTCGGTCCTCCTCGGTCTCGGCGGGATCGATACCCGTACCGGGGCGCTCCGACACCCATCGTGGATCAACGCCGTCGCGGGCGTGGGGGTTCCGCTCAGGACAGTCCCGGCCAGGCCGCCAGGTAGCCGCCGCCGGCGGTGGACTGCACCGGCCGGGTGCGGTGGAACGGACCCTTGTCCACCCGGGCCGCGACCGCCGCCACCCCGGAGCCGGCCACGCCGCGGACCGCGCCGGCGCCGCCGTTGGTGAAGACGACCCAGGTGGTACGCCGTTTCAGGTCGGCCGAGAGCACCAGCAGCCAGGCGTCCCCGCCGGCGTACGCGGCGAGGCGGTGCCCGCCCAGGGTGATCCGCCCCCGGTCGGCGATCTGGTACGCGGACACGCCGCCCGCTTACACCCGGCCGCGTTCGTCGGCGGTCACCGCGTACGGGGTGATGGTGTTGCCCTTGTCGCCCTTGGTGTCGATCCGGGCGAGCAGGTGCTGGCCGGCGAGCTGCCGGCCGCTCGCCGGGTCGAAGCGGGCCAGGTAGGTCTGCTGTGCGTTGGTGGTGTTGAACGGCTGGGTGAACTTGTCGGTCGCCACGTTCGGCGCGGGCCGGTCCACGTCGGCCGCCGAGCGCCCGAAGACGCTGTTCCCGCCGTCGGTAACCCCGGCCAGGTAGAGCTTTCCGTCGCGGCCGAGCGCCACCCGTTCGACCCGGCTGTCCGCGCAGCGGTCGCCCAGCCGCTCGGCGGGATGGTCGTACGCCCGCCAGCGCAGCTTCCCCCGCCGGTCGTACGCGTGCAGGTACGGGATCTGCACGGGCACGCACGGGCCGGCGGCCACCTGCCGGTAGCCGCCGACGAAGACCAGGCCGGTGCGGTCGTCGACGGCCACGTCAGCGACCTTGCGGCCGTCGGGGCGGATGGTGGCCAGCGTCGCGCCCCGCGGGTCGTACACCCGGACCGCCCCGCCCACGACGGCGGCGACGGTGCCGGTGGAGCCGACCGCGACCCGGCTGGCCGCCCCCGGGCCCTGCCAGCGCACGGCGCTCGCGTCCGGGGCGAGCAGCAGGACGCCCCGGCCGGTGGCGACGGCGATCTCCCCGCCCTCGCGCCGCACCTCCAGGTCCTCGACCGTCCCGGCGAGGCGGGTGACCCCGAGCAGCCGGCGACCGGTGCCGTCCAGGCGCAGCACGGCGCCGGTGCCGCGGCCGAGCGTGGTGGTGGCGGTGCCGCGCACGTCGGTGAACCGGCCGCCCACCACGATCTCGCAGTTCGGCGCGACGTCCACCGCGTTGGCAACGTCGGTGCCGGCCCGGCCGAGGTACGACGCCGAGGTCGGGTCGAGGGCGCTGCTGGAGCGGAGTGTCGGGCCGGGACGGGGGCAGTCGGCGGGCGCGGCGCCGGTGGCCGCCGACGCGGCGGCTGCCGGCGGTACGGCTGTCGCGGTGGCCGGCGGGGTCGACGGGTCGCTCCAGCGGGCCGGCGCGGCCGCGTCGTCCGTGCCGCAGCCGGCGGCGAGCGCCAGGGTCAGCAGGGCGGCGGTCAGCGGCGTCCCGAGGTGGCGTCGGTGCACGGCTCGTACCCCTTCCGGAGGAGTCGCCGCGATCCTACGGCGGTGTTTGCGCCCGGGACGCGAGGGAACGCAGAGGGTACCGAGCGAGGAGGACCGTCGTGAGTGACTTCATGGACAAGGCCAAGGACATGGCCGACAAGCACGACAAGCAGGTCGACCAGGGCCTGGAGAAGGCCGGCGAGACCGCCGACCAGCGCACCGGTGGCAAGTACGACGAGCAGACCGACAAGGCCGTCGACATGGCGCAGGCGCGTACTGGTGAGGGCGACCAGGGTCGCTGACCTCGCCTTTTCGCTGCCGGATCACCCGCTGGGTGGTCCGGCAGCGGCGTATCCGGGTGGCCCGCGCTCTGGTCAGCATCGACCGGGCTCGCTACGATCCGCAGTCGTGGCATGACTCACCGTGGAGTCGTGCGGAGCGGACGGCCCCGCCCGGCGCGGCGGGCCGCGGACCAGAGGGAGCCACCCCCGGTGACCGAGACTGCCCAGCCGACCATCCCGCAGCCCTACCCGTTCAGCGACCCCCACCGGCTCGACGTCGACCCCCGCTACGCCCGGCTGCGTCAGGAGCAGCCGTTGACCCGGATCCGGATGCCGTTCGGCGAGCCCGCCTGGCTGGCCACCCGGCACGCCGACGTGCGGACCGTGCTCGGTGACCCCCGCTTCAGCCGGGCCGCCTCCGTCGGCCGCGACGAGCCCCGCAACAGTCCACGGCAGGCCGACACGGGCATCCTCCAGATGGACCCGCCGGAACACACCCGGCTGCGCCGGCTGGTCGCGAAGGCGTTCACCGCCCGCCGGGTGGAGGAGCTGCGCCCGCGCACCCGGTCGGTCGCCGAGGAGCTGGTCGGCGCCATGGTCGCCGCCGGGCCGCCGGCCGACCTCGTCGCCCACCTGGCCACCCCGTTGCCGATCCGGGTCATCTGCGACCTGCTCGGGGTGCCCGTCACCGACCAGGACCGCTTCCACACCTGGTCGGAGGCGATCGTCTCGACCACGTCCCTGCCGCCGGAGGTGGCCGAGAGCTACGTCGAGCAGCTGCTGGGGTACATGGCCGGGCTGATCGCCCAGCGGCGGACCGCGCCGACCGACGACCTGATCGGCGCGATGGTCCGGGCGCGCGACGAGCACGCCGACCGGCTCAGCGAGGAGGAGGTGGCGCGGCTGGCCGCCGGCCTGCTCGCCGCCGGCCACGAGACCACCGTGACCCAGATCCCCAACATGGTGTACGTCCTGCTGACCGAGCCGGACGGCTGGGACCGGCTCCGTGCCGACCCCGCCCTGGTGCCGACGGCGGTCGAGGAGCTGATGCGCTTCATCCCGCTCGGCGCGACCGCCGCCTTCCCCCGGTACGCCCTGGAGGACGTCGAACTCGGCGGCGAACTGGTCCGGGCCGGTGAGCCGGTGGTGGTGTCGATCCATTCGGCCAACCGGGACGAGCGGGTCTTCGCCGACCCGGACCGGTTGGACCTGGCCCGGGAGGCCAATCCGCACGTGGGGTTCGGGCACGGCGTGCACCACTGCGTCGGGGCGCAACTGGCCCGGATGGAGCTCCAGGTGGTGCTGGAGACCCTGCTGCGGCGTACCCCGGGGCTGCGGCTCGCGGTGCCGGAGTCGGAGCTGACGTGGAAGAGCGGCCTGCTGGTCCGGGGCCTGACCGCGATGCCGGTGTCCTGGTGAGCGCCGAGCGGGCGGTGACGGCCGGACGGTGGCGCCGGTGAGCGCCGGCGGCGCGGCGGGCGACGCCGCCCGCTGGCGGGTCTTCGTCGATCCCACCCGCTGCATCGGGTCGGGGATCTGCGCGGGCGCGGCGCCCACCCACTTCCTGCTGGTGGACGGGCTCTCCCGCCCGCTGGCCGAACGGATCGCCCCGGCGGATCAGGTGCTGGACGCCGCCGAGTCGTGCCCGATGGAGGCGATCATCGTGTCCGACGTGGAGGGAAGCCGGATCGCGCCCGAGCCGTGAGCCGGGTGCGGGGGCGCGCCCGGGTGGCCGGCAGCGTCAGCCACCCGGGCGAACGCCCGGTCACCAGCCCGGGTAGCGCACGCCGTTGACGTTCACCCGCAGCGTGTAGAGCGAGCTGGAGGCGCAGAGGTAGAGGTGGTTGCGCTTCGGGCCGGCGAAGGTGAAGTTGGCGACCACCTCCGGCATGTGCAGCTTGCCGAGGAGGGTGCCGTCCGGATCGAAGCAGTGCAGGCCGTCGTGCGCGGCCACCCAGACCCGGCCGGCCTCGTCCAGCCGTACGCCGTCGAAGGAGCCGGCGTCGCAGGTGGCGAAGACCTCCCCGCCGGTCAGCGTGCCGTCGTCGCGGACGGCGAAGCGGCGCAGGTGCTTGTGTCGGGTGTCGACGACGTACAGGGTGGACTCGTCGGCGCTGAAGGCCAGGCCGTTGGGTTGCCCGAAGTCGTCGGCGACCAGCCGTACCTCGCCGCTGTCCGGGTCGACCCGGTAGACGTGGTTGCCGCCGATCTCCGACTCGACCCGGTTGCCCTCGTAGTCGCTGTCGATGCCGTAGCTCGGGTCGGTGAACCAGATCGACCCGTCGGAGTGCTCGACCACGTCGTTCGGGCTGTTCAGCCGCTTGCCGCGCCACCGGTCGGCCAGCACGGTGTCGGAGCCGTCCGGCTCGGTGCGGGTGACCCGGCGGTTGCCCTGCTCGCAGCTGAGCAGCCGGCCACGCCGGTCGACGCTGTGCCCGTTGGCGTAACCGGCGCTGTGCCGGAAGACGCCCACCGCACCGGTGGTCTCGTCCCAGCGCAGCACCCGGTCGTTGGGGATGTCGCTGAAGAGCAGGTACCGCCCGGCGGGGAACCAGGCCGGCCCCTCCAGCCACCGCCCGCCGGTCCACAGGCACTCCACCCACTCGTCGCCGTTTACCCGCCGGAACCGCTCGTCACACACCTCGAAGCGGGTCCTGAACCTGTCCACCGTCTGCCACCCCCTGTGATTGCGTTCGGCAGGACGCTAACATGACCGAACCAGAGTCGGTCAGCTCATTATCCGGCCGGATGCGATTCAAGGAGGCTCGGTGGACGACATCGACCGCGAGTTGCTGGCGGCCCTGCAACGGGACGCCACCCAGTCGTACGCCGCGCTCGCCGCGACGGTCGGGCTCTCCACCGGTGCCGCGCACGAACGGGTCCGCAAGCTGCGGGAGCAGGGGGTCATCCGGCGTACGACGGTGGACGTCGACCCGGCCGCGGTGGGCCGGGGCGTGCTGGCCTTCGTGATGGTCGAGGCGAACGCCTGGATGGGGGACCGGCCCACCCACGAGGCGCTGGCCGCCCTGCCCGAGGTGGAGGAGGCGCACGTGGTGGCCGGCCCCGCCTCGGTGCTCGTGAAGATCCGCGTCGGCACCCCGGAACAGCTCCAGGCCACCCTTCGTCGGCTGTTCGGAGTCGAGGGGGTCACCGGCACCCGGACCATCGTCGTGCTGGAGACGTTCTTCGAACGTCCCCTCGATCCCCGCCCGCCGACGGCCGTCCCCTGAACGACGCGACGGCCAGACCCAGGTGGGCGTGGCCGTCGCGAGACGATCGGGTCAGTGCTGCTTCTCGCGCAGGTCCGCCATCGAGGTCGGCCGGCCGCTGAGCGCGTCGCGCATCCGGTCCACCAGACCGGCACCGGGAGCGAGCAGCTTGTTCGCCGGCGGACGGTCCGGGGCGGCCGGGTGCGGGCGGGTCGGCGCGGACTTCTTCGCGGCCTGCACCTTGCCGGCCAGCTCGACCAGTTCCTCGTGCGCCACCGCGGCCCGCAGGCGCGGGAAGAGGTCGGCCTCCTCGTCCTCGATGTGGTGCCGGATCGTGCTGGTCAGGTGGGCGAGCAGTTGGTCGAAGCGGGGGTCCGAGGGGTCGACCGACTCCAGGTCTTTCATGGTCCGCTCGGCGTCGGCGTGCTCGGAGATCTCGTGGTCGGCGACCCGGTCGCCGTCCGGCAACATCTTGCGGGCGGTCGGGTAGACGTACGCCTCCTCGGCGATGGAGTGCCGGACCAGCTCGGCGATGACCACGTCGGCGAGCTGACGGCGGTGCTCCGGCGTGCCCTGCCGGGTCTCCAGCTCGACGAAGATCGACTCGACCTCGCGGTGGTCGGAGATCAGCACGTCCACGACGTCCTGGTGGCTCTTCTCGTGATGGCTCATCTGGTGCCCCTTACCGGTTGCGGACGGTCGGTTGTGGGGCTGGTACCCCTTTGCCGCCGACCGAATCTCCTCCGGCGGATCCGGTACGCAGCGCCCGTTGTCGCGTCGGCACCGTCGGCGTACGCTTCTCCCCGGCCCGCCCTCACGGTTACCAGTGAGGAGCAGTCATGCCCTTGAACCGCCTGCTGACCATCGGGGTCAGCGCGGGCGCGGCGGTCGTGCTGAGCGTGCCGGCGGTCGCCGCACCGGCCTCCGCCAGCCCCTCCCACCACCGCGCCGGTGGCAGTCTGGTGCTGGTCGGCGGTGGTCTCGCCGACGACAACGCCACCATCTACGGCGACATCGTCCGGCTGGCCGGCGGCACCGGCAAGGCCCGGATCGGTATCTTCACCGCCGCCGCCCCGGTGCCCTCCGAGGACCCGGACGCCGACACCCCGGACTGCAACAACAGTGTCTGCAACGGCGACTACTACGCGAAGCTGTTCACCTCCTACGGCGCGGCCGACGCGCAGTGGATTCCGATCGACCTGGACCACCCGGAGGCCGCCGACGACCCGGCGGTGGCGAAGCAGATCGACTTGATGACCGGCTTCTTCTTCGGCGGCGGTGACCAGTACCGCTACATCACCACGATGACCCGGGGTACCGCCCAGCGGGACTCGGCGGCCCTGGCCGCCGTGCGGCGCAAGCTGCGCTCGGGCGCGGTCGTCGCGGGGACCAGCGCGGGCGCGCAGATCATGGCCGGCAAGGACATGATCACCGGCGGCTCCACCGAGCCGGGCCTGCGGGACGGCGCGAAGCCCGGCTACTTCGACGACCCGGGCGTCCTGGGCTACCTGCCCAAGGGCGGCTTCGGCTTCTTCACCGAGGGGCTGCTGGACACCCACTTCTCCCGCCGGGGCCGGGAGGCCCGCTCGATCCGGCTCGCCGCCGACACCGGCAACGACCGGGTGTTCGGGTTGGACGAGAACACCGCGCTGGAGGTGACCGGGGTCGGGGGCCGGCACCAGTCGCTGCGGGTGATCGGCCAGCGCGGGGTCAGCGTGCTGGACCTGCGCCGGGCGCGGGTCACCAGCACCGGCGGCGTGTGGGGCGTCGAGGGCGTCCGGTGGAGTCGGCTCACCGAGGGTGACCGCTACCGGGCCGAGCGCTGGCAGCCGGTGATCGCGGCGGGCAAGGAGAAGGTGACCCCGGCCGCCGGGCCGTGCACCGTGCCGCCGTCGGACGACGTCTTCTACGACTACGCCCTGGTCGGGCTGGCCGAGGGCCTGGTGAACCAGGCGGGCTGCACCTCGACCTCCGGCACCTCGTACGAGAAGGATCCGCAGTTCGCCGCCGAGGTGACCCGGGGACGTGGCTTCGCCGGCTACCGGGCCGGGTCGACGGCCTCCTTCGTCAACGCGGTGATCGGGATCCGCCCCGCCTGACGCTCCGGGCCGGTCCGGCCGGCCAACCGTAGGTCACTGCGAGCGTGACGACTCCGAGGCGTTCTGATACCTCGGGGTCGTCACGCTCGTTCCGTTGCGCGGCACCGGACAGGCCTGGCGGGGACGTCATCTGGATGTAACAGAAGTTACTTATTGAGCAATGAACTTAATGGATGTAACTTCTGTTTCATCGATCCGTGGCCCCTCGGAGGTGCCCATGTCCCCTTCCCGCAACCCCCGCCGACTGTCGGTGGTGGCCGCCGCCGCCGTCCTGATCACCCTGGCCCCGATCGGCGTGACCGCCGCCCAGGCCCAGGTCACCCGGATTCGCCAGGGCAGCAGCGCGGACGTCAGCCGGACCGCTTGGTCCGGCCCGGCGTACACGATGAACGGCTCCGGCGGCATCGTCACCGCCACCATGAACCAGGCCATCAACGCCATCCGCGGCGGCACCGGCTCCATCGACGTGGTGGTCGTCGCCGGTTCGGGCACCACCACCCCGGAGTGTGACGTCATCACCGGCCTGACCGGGGTGAACTCCTGCACCACGCTGACCCTCACCGCCGCCCGCGACGGCGACAACGCGCAGGTCAACACCGACATCCGCAACGCCGAGTTCGTCTACTTCGCCGGCGGCGACCAGTGCCGGTACGTGGCCTGGAAGGGCACCGCGCTGGAGGCGTCCGTCGAGTCGGTGGTGGCCAAGGGCGGCGGCGTCGGCGGCGGCAGCGCCGGGCACCACGTCAACAGCGACATCGTGTACGACGCCTGCGCGGCGAGCACCACCTCGGCGATCGCCCTCGACGACCCGTACGACCGGTCGCTGACCTTCACCACCGGCATGTTCCGCTGGCCGAACTACGCGAACACCATCAACGACTCGCACTTCGTCACCCGGGACCGGATGGGTCGCACGATGGCCTTCGTGGCCCGGGCGATCAAGGACGGCCGGACCAGTGGTGGCAAGGCGTGGGGCGTCGGGGTCGAGGAGGGCGCCTCGCTCTTCATCGACCGCAACGGGCTGGCCACGCTGAGCGGGCCGAGCGCGTACGTCGTCCTCGGCGACCACCAGCCGGAGGTCGCGGTCTCCGGCCAGCCGCTGACCTACTCCAACTTCAAGATCTGGAAGCTGACCAGCGGCCAGACCTACGACTTCGCCAACCGCCCCACCTGCGGGTACTACCTCAAGAGCGTGAACGCCGGCGTGCCGAGCAGCAGCCTCTACAGCGGTACCCCGGTCACCAACTGCTCGACCACCCCGCCCCCGTCGGGCGGGAGCAGCTTCAGCGAGGCGGAGCCGAACGACTCGCGCAGCGCCGCCAACGACGTCTCCGGCAACACCTACCCGCTGACCGTCACGGGCGACATGAAGAGCTCCACCGACCGGGACTACTACGCGCTGACCCTGAACAGCCAGCAGACCCTGTCGGTGAGCTGCGCGGTGCCGACCGCGTACGACGCCGACATCTACCTGCTCGACTCGGCCGGCAGCACGGTGACCCGCTCGGTCGAGGACGGCGCGGGCACCGACGAGTCGGCCAGCCTGACCCGCAGCGCCTCCGGCAGCGCGACGTACTACCTCGACGTGGAGGCGTACTCCGGCTCGGGTACCGCCGACTACACCTGCACCGTCACCAAGTCCTGACACCTTCCCCCCTCGGGCGCGGAGCGGGCGAGGCCCGCTCCGCGCCCGGCTACGCTCTGCGCGTGTCGAACCCAGATGAAGAGCCGCACGGCGTCGGCGTCGCCGCGCTGATCCGGCAGCGGCTCGGCGAGTGCAGCCCCGCCGAGCGCCGGGTGGCCCGGGCGCTGCTCGCCTCGTATCCCGCCGCCGGCCTGGGCACCGTCGCCTCGCTCGCCGAGCGTGCCGAGGTGAGCGCGCCGACCGTGCTGCGCTTCCTGGCCCGGCTCGGCTTCGGCGGGTACCCGGAGTTCCAGCGGGCGTTGCGGGAGGAGCTGGCCGAGCGGGAGACCTCGCCGCTGTCGGCGTACCGGGCGGCGGAACGCACCGGCGCGCCGCCGGAGGGGGCGCTGCCGCGCGCCGCGGCCAGCCTGCCGGAGGCCGTCGCGGGCACCCTGGCCGAGCTGCCGCAGGGCGAGCTGGACGCGGCGGTCCGCCTCTTCGCCGACCAGCAGCTGCGGGTCACCGCGGTCGGCGGGCGCTTCTCCGGGCTGCTCGCCCACTATCTGGTGCTGCACCTGATGCAGGTGCGCGGCGGCAGCCGCCTGCTCCCGGGCACGCCGGTCGAGCGCACCGACATGCTGGTCGACGTGGGGCGCAAGGACCTCTTCGCGCTCTTCGACTTCCGCCGGTACGAGGAGCCGACCCTGGCGCTGGCCCGGGAGGTGACCGCGCGGGGCGCCAAGGTGGTGCTCTTCACCGACCGTTGGCTCTCGCCGGTGGCGGGCCTGGCGGAGGTGGTGCTGCCCAGCCGGGTGGAGTCGCCGTCGCCGTACGACAGCTTCGTGCCCGCGTTGGCGCTGGTGGAGACCGTGGTCGCGGCCGTGATCGACCGGCTCGGACCGGTGGCCGGCTCGCGGCTCAAGGCGATGGAGGCGGCCCAGCAGACGTTCGGGGGCGGCTGACCGGCGTTACAGAAAATTGTAACCCCACCGAAATCGTAACGTGCGTTACAGTCCGGGGGCTGGTTCGTTCTGGCCCCCGGAAGGACACCTCATGCGCATCCGTCAACTCGCCATGGTCGGCGCGACCACGGCCCTCCTTGCCGCCACCGCCGCCTGTGGCGGCACCAGCACCACCGCCGCCGGCTCCGGTGGCGAGGTCACCAAGGTCTCGGTGACCATCGAGGGCGTCGGCGCGGTCGACACCGACTCCGCCCTGGCCAAGAAGGTCCCCGCCGACCTGCGCGGCAAGGGCACGATCACGGTGGCGACCAACGCCCCGTACCAGCCCTTCATCGACTTCAAGGTCGAGGGCAAGAACGACGAGTTCAAGGGCCTCGACTACGACCTCTTCCAGGCCGCCTCCGCCCGGCTCGGGCTGAAGGCCACCTTCAGCCAGCAGCCCTTCGACGGCCTCGTCCCCGGCCTCCAGGCCGGCAAGTACGACGCCATCGCCGGCGGCATCACCGACAAGAAGGAGCGCCAGCAGGTCGCCACCTTCGTCGACTACTCCG
This sequence comes from Micromonospora sp. CPCC 205739, assembly GCF_036906795.1. NCBI lineage: Bacteria > Bacillati > Actinomycetota > Actinomycetes > Micromonosporales > Micromonosporaceae > Micromonospora > Micromonospora sp. CPCC 205739. The sequence goes on from NZ_JBAKHS010000006.1 coordinate 83,093, forward strand.
CCTCCGGCACCGGCTTCCTCGTCAAGACCGGCAACCCGCTCGCGGTGAAGAGCGTGGCCAACCTCTGCGGTCGCAAGGTGGCCGTGCAGAAGGCCAGCAACCAGGCCAAGAACCTGGCCAACTACACCAAGGACAGCTGCCCCGCCGGCAAGGCCATCGAGGTCAAGGAGTACCCGGAGAACCCGCAGGCGGTGCAGGCCCTGATCGCCGGCAACGTCGAGGTGGTGGCCGCCACCAAGGTCAACCTGGTGGACACCGCCGCCACGCTCACCGGCAAGGCCGAGCTGGTCGAGGACTCCAGCGCGCCCAACGGCTGGCTCGCCAGCCCGAACGGGTTCGGCTTCCTCAAGGCCAAGAAGGAGCTGGCCGAGGCGTACCGGGCGGCCGTGCAGTCCCTGATCGACGACGGCACCTACGGCAAGATCCTCGCCCAGTGGAAGCAGACCCCGATCGCGATCAAGCAGGCCACGATCGACCAGGCCATCGACTGACCCTGGCGGACCACCACCCCCACCGACCGCGGTCGCCGGGCGCCCTTTCGAATCCGTGAGGGCGGGCCCGGAAGTGGCGCCCGGCGACCGCCGCACCATCGCCTGATCGGGAGGCACCGCAATGACGAGCGACACCGAGACCGTACGGGTGGTGCCCGTACGCCACTACGGGCGCTGGCTGACCGCGCTGCTGGTGGTCGGGCTGACCGTCCTGTTCGCCCGGGCCCTGCTGGACAGCCCCAACCTCGAACCCGGCACGATCCGGGAATACCTCTTCAAGGACTACGTCCTCGACGGCGTGGTCACCACGCTCTGGCTGACCCTGCTGGCGATGGTGCTCGGCACCGTCGGCGGCGTACTGCTCGCCGTGATGCGACTGTCGGCCAACCCCGTGCTGCGCGGCGTCTCCTGGGCCTTCATCTGGGTCTTCCGGGGCACCCCGCTGCTCGTGCAGATCATCTTCTTCGGGTTCCTGGGGGCGCTCTTCCCCCGGCTCACCCTGACCGTGCCGTTCACCGACACCGTCCTGTTCGACCAGCCGACCAGCGTCGTGGTGACCGGCACGGTCGCCGCCGTGCTGGCCCTGTCGCTCAACGAGATGGCGTACGCCGCCGAGGTGATCCGCGGCGGCATCCTCGCCGTCGACGCCGGCCAGACCGAGGCCGCCGCCGCCCTGGGCATGAGCCCCACGCTCACCCTGCGCCGGGTGGTGCTCCCGCAGGCGATGCGGGTGATCATCCCGCCGATGGGCAACGAGACCATCACCATGCTCAAGTCCACCGCCCTGGTGTCGATCATCGCCGGTCGTGACCTGATGACCGCCGTGCAGACCGTCTACCAGAACAACTACAAGGTCATCCCGCTGCTGGTGGTGGCCGCAATCTGGTACCTCGCCCTGGTCAGCCTGCTCTCGGCCGGCCAGTGGCTGATCGAGCGGCGGTTCGGCCGCGGTTTCGCCCGGGGAGGCGTCCGATGACGGTGACGGAGAAGGCCGCCGTGCCGGCTGCGGAGCAGACCGGCAGGCCGATGGTGCGCGCCGAGGGCGTCACCAAGCGGTACGGCCCGGTCGAGGTGCTCAAGGGCATCGACCTGACCGTGGCGCCCGGGGAGGTGACCTGCCTGCTCGGCCCCTCCGGCTCGGGCAAGTCCACCTTCCTGCGCTGCATCAACCACCTGGAACGGATCGACGGCGGCCAGCTCTGGGTGGACGGCGACCTGGTCGGCTACCGCCGCCAGGGCGACCGGCTCCACGAACTCAAGGCCCGCGAGGTGGCCCGCCGTCGCCGGGACATCGGCATGGTGTTCCAGCGCTTCAACCTCTTCCCGCACCTCACCGCCCTCGGCAACGTCATCGAGGCCCCGGTACGGGTGCTCGGCACACCCCGCGAGGCGGCCCGCGCCGAGGCGATGCGACTGCTGGCGCGGGTCGGGCTGGCCGAGAAGGCCGGCAGCTACCCGGGCCAGCTCTCCGGCGGCCAGCAGCAGCGGGTGGCGATCGCCCGGGCGCTGGCCATGCACCCCAAGCTGATGCTCTTCGACGAGCCGACCTCCGCGCTCGACCCGGAACTGGTCGGTGACGTGCTCGACGTGATGAAGGGGCTCGCCGCCGACGGCATGACCATGGTGGTGGTGACCCACGAGATGGGCTTCGCCCGCGAGGTCGCCGACAGCGTCGCCTTCCTCGACGGGGGTGTGGTGGTGGAGTCGGGGGCGCCGGCCGACGTGCTGGGCAACCCCCGCCACGAGCGCACCCGCTCCTTCCTGGAGAAGGTGCTCTGATGGATCCACTGCTCGCGAAGGCCGGGGACCGGCTCGGGGCGTACCACGAGCGGCTGGCCCGGCTGGTCGCCGTCGACTCCGGCTCCGGTCAGGTCGACGGGTTGCGCGAGGCCGCCGACCTGGTGCAGACCTGGTGCCTGGCGGCCGGGCTGGCGGTCGAGCGGGAACCGGTGGCCGACCCGTCCGGCACGCCGCTCGGTGACGTGCTCATCGCCCGGCGGCGGGGCCGGGGACAGCGGCGGATCCTGCTCGCCGGACACCTCGACACCGTCTTCCCGCCCGGCACGGCCGCCACCCGGCCGTTGCGGGTGCACGACGGCCGGGCGTACGGGCCGGGGGTCAGCGACGACAAGGGGGGCCTGCTCGCCGGGCTCGCCGCCGCCGAGGTGCTGATCGGGCTGGGCCGGGAGGAGTACGGCGAGCTGGTGCTGGTCTGCACCCCGGACGAGGAGATCGGCTCGCCGGGAAGCCGCCCGCTGCTGCGTACCCTCGGCGCCGAGGCCGACGTGGCCCTCTGCCTGGAATGCGCCCGCGACAACGGCGATCTGGTGTCGGCGCGCAAGGGCGTCGCGGACCTGGAGATCGTGCTGCGCGGCCGAGCCGCGCACGCCGGCATCGAGCCGGAGCGCGGGGCGAACGCGCTGCTCGCCGCCGCCCGGCTGACCGTCGCGCTCGACGCGTTGAACAGGCGCTGGCCCGGCGTCACGGTCAACGTCGGCGTGCTGGACGCCGGTGGCCGGCCCAACGTGGTCGCCGACCGCGCCCGGATGCTGGTCGACCTGCGCGCCTGGCACACCGGGGAGTACGCCTCGGCGCTCGCCGAGATCCGCCGGCTGGTCGACGAGCCGACCGTCCCCGGGGTACGCGCCGAGCTGGCCGTGCACGCCCCCACCCCGCCGTGGGAACCCGGGCCGGAGGAGCGCTGGCTGGCCGAGCTGGCCGGAAAGGTCGGCGCGGGCCTCGGCCTGCCCGTCTCGCACACCGCCACCGGCGGCTGCGCCGACGCCAACCTGCTGGCCGAGGCGGGGGCGACCGTGCTGGACGGGCTCGGCCCGGTCGGTGGTGACGACCACAGCCCGGCCGAGTGGCTGGACCTGGACTCGGTGGTGCCCCGGGTGGCGCTGCTCGCCGGCCTGATCGACGAGGTGGCCCGCCGCTGAACGTGCCGAGGGCCGGCCTCCCCTGGCGGGGAGACCGGCCCTCGGTCGATGGTGCGGGATCAGGAGCTGTAACCGCGGCCCGCGATCCAGTTGGCCAGCTCGGCGGTCTCCATCCAGTACTCCTGGACGTCCGGGGCCGCCGGGTCGGCGATCTTCACGGTGTTGCCGTTGTCCTTGTACTCCACCACGGTCACGTAGTGACCCGGGAAGCCGCGCACGTTGCCGTCGACGTCGTACGCGTTGCCGAGGACGTTGGCGACGATCGGCTCACCCGCGGCCACCGCGGCCTTGACGTCCGCCCGGAGCCGCTCGATCTGCTCCTTCGAGGCGACGTCCGTGCTGAGCTCGGTGGTCTTGTACTTGCCGTCGGTGTACTCGTTCAGCACCCGGGTGATGTCGAACGCCGAGTCGGTGCCGTTCTCGGTGGTGCCCAGCTTCTCGGCCAGCTCGTCCAGGCTGACGGTCTTGCCCGCCGCGGCGGACAGGGCCATCCCGGTCGACGTCGGGCCACAGTAGTAGAAGTTGGGCTGCGCCTGGTACTCGTAGCCGGCGCGGCTCTGGTCCTTGCTGTTGCCCTTGTCCTTGCTGTTGTCCCTGCCCTCGCCCTTGTCCCTGCCCTGGTCGGAGACGACGGAGGCCGCCTTCTCGGCCGGCGTGGCCTGCGCGGCCAGGGCGGGGGCGGCGACGGCGCCACCGGTCATCACCAGGCCGGCGACGGACAGCATGCCGTTACGAAAGATCGTGTTCATGGTCGAGACTCCGTTCGGGGGTTGACGCCCGGTCACGGGGACCGGACGCAGCACCGGGAAAGGCGCTCGGCTCATCAGGGGAACTGCGGACCGCTCGGCCCGCCGCTCGCTCACGGAGGTGCAACGACGGCCGGCCCGGACCCATTCCGGCCCGTCACCAGCCATGCACCCTGCGTACGAAGACGTAACCAGCCGCTGCGGCCCCCGATTCCGCACCCCCGGTGACCGCCATCACGGTCCAACCGGACATCCACCCCAAACCTCGCGCGCGCGGCGTCAGTCACCTGCGCGCACTTTCGGAGAAAGCGTGACCAAGCGGCGCGAAATAGCCAGTTTTTTCGGAAAGCGCGAGCCGGCCAGGGCGTCAAGTGGGGGTGGGTCAGGGGGTTGGGGGGAGGGAGCCGAGGAGGCGGGTGACGGTGATCTCGATGACGACGCGTTCGGGGTTCGGGCGGGGCTGGCGGTAGCGCTCGGCGTAGCGGCGTTCGGCCTCGGTTACCGACGCCGGGTCGGTGCGGAGCACCGCTCGCCCCTCGATGGTCAGCCACCACCGCCCGTCGAGGTGGCAGACCGCGACCGGTGTGCCGTCCGGACCCGCGGCGGCGACGTGCCGGGCCTTCGCGGAGCCACCGGAGGTGATCACCCGGGCCAGCCCGGCGTCCGGGTCGAAGGTGACCCCGACCGGCACCACGTGCGGGGTGCCGTCGGCGCGCAGGGTGGTCAGCGTGGCGAGATGCCGCTCCCGGCAGAACGCGACGACCCGCTCGTCGTGCGGGTCCAACCGATGATCGCCGGCCATGTCCGTCCCTTCCGGTCCGGTGCTGCGCCGGCCCGCCCGATCATGGCACGGGGCGGCGTACCCGGTCCTGACCAGGGGGAGTGTCCGGCTGGCCGGGCGACCGGAGAGCGTCCTTGCGGCGCTGATGGGCCAGCCGGGTCAGATAGATCAGCGCCCCGGCGAGGATCCCCATGTCGTCCAGGAAGATCGGGTCGGGCAGCACGTCCACCGGGAAGATCGCGTAGACCAGCGCGCCGTAGAAGGCCACCTTGCCCCCGACACCCAGCGTGCCGAGCATCCGGCGGGTGCGGACCACCCGGATCGCCAGCAGCACCGCGCCGACCAGCGTCGCCAGCGCCAGGATGGCGCCGATGACGACGAGGACCAACGTCTCGCGGGACATGCCGTCACGCTAGCCGAACCAGGCACCCGCCGCGCGGACGTGGCCCTCGACGGGCGACGCCCGTACCGCGGTCGGCGCGGGTCGGGGTCAGTAGGCGGCGACGGCCCGTCCCCGCGCGACGCCCGCCGACTCCCGGGCCGGCTCGGCGACCGGCCGCCGGGTCTCCGGCATCGGCACCACCGACTCGGCCCCCTCCGGCCGGCGGTCCAGCGCCGCGAAGGCCTCCTCCCGCAGGCTGCGGGCCGCCGCGGCGGCCATGTCGGCCGCGCGCCACGCCTCCCGCTCCCGCTCCACCGCGGCCCGGTGCCGGGCGGCCAGGTTGTCCCGGATGCCCCGGTGCAGCATCAGTTCCTGCTCGACCGGGTGCCGCCGCGGGTCCCAGCCGTTGCGGTGGGCGAAGACGTCGCTCAGCTGCTCCTCCGAGAGTTCCTTGCGCTCGTACGCGTCCAGTGCGGCCCGGTGCAGGTACCGCTCCCGGTCGGCGTACTCGGCCGGGGTGCGGACCGTGCCCGGCAGCGGCATGGCGGCGGCGGCGGAGAGCCGGCGGACGTCCGCCTCGGCGGCCTCGTACGCCGCCCAGGCCGCCTCGACCTCCTCCTGGGCGACCAGCCACTCGGCGCGCCGCCGCCCGGCGGTGGTGGACGCGCGCTCGGCGGCCACCGCCACCTCGCCGGCGTACCGGTGGCGTTCGCGTTCCTCCTCGGCCACCTCCATGGTGCTGGGCAGCGCGGCCTGCCGGATCCGCCCGGCGACGGCGGAGCGCAGCCAGTCTGGACGGACGACCAGCGCGGCGACGGCGACGGCCGCGACGGTGAGCAGGAGCAGCCAGATCACGGCGGCGGCGGGGACGTCGGGCAGGACGGAGGAGAAGACGGTCGGCATCTATCAGCACCTCACGGCGGGAACGATGGACGGGCGGGCCGGGGCGAGCGGGGCGGTGGGCGTACCCGGGGAAACGGACGGACCGCGCGCCGCGACGGGGCGGGACGGTGGTCCGGCGCCCGGGTGGGCACCGCGTGGCTCAGCGCCGGGGCGGGCCGCGCCGGCCGGTGGCCTCCCGGACCGGGTCCGTCGTCGCCGTCGGCGCGGACGCGGCGAGTGGCCCGTCGGTGACGGCGTCACGCCGGGCCGGGATCGGCCGGGCAGGGGAGTCGGTGCGCTGCTCGTCGGTCGGCCGGGTGGTGGCCGGGGGCTCGGCCACCCGGGCGACGGTCACGGCGGGCCGGGTCGGCGCGGCGGTGGCCGGAGCGGCCGTCGGGGCGAACAGGCCGCCGAGACCGACCGCGAGCACCAGGGCGGTCAGCGCCAGCCGGGTCAGATCGCGCAGCGTCGCCAGCCGGAAGGGGCGGGTGGACGCTACGGGCAGCACGACTCCAACCTATCGCCACCCGCCGGAGCCTGCAGCGGACCGACGGCGTCGGCGGACGTGACCCGGGCCACTCGCTCCCCATAGGACGCAGTTCCGTCGATGCGGCACGCGGCCGCCGGATGCATCGACGAGAACGACGCCGCCGCCCGAGCCACCGATGCTGGGCGGTCCCGAACGCGAGGAAGGCCCACCCGGAGTCTCCCGGGTGGGCCGTCCTCGCGTCGTCAGGTCAGCGATCGCCGCCGAGCACCGGCGGGGCGGTGTCGCCGCCGTCGTGCCACACCATCTCGTCCTCGGTGAGCCAGGTCAGCCGCTCGTCGCTCTCGTCCTCGCCGTGCTGCCCGCGCCCGCCGATCACGCCGTTGCGGCCGGCGCCGCCCGCCATGGCCGCCCGGTTGGCGGGCGCTCCGCCCGTGCCCGGCCGGCCGCCGCCGTTGGCGCTGCCCACCTGACCCGAGGCCAGCCGGCCGGTGCCGGCGGCGGAGCGGTTCTCCATGCCGGTGACGCCGGTGCCCGGCCGGACCGGCGTCGCGGCGGACGCCCGGCCCGAGGAGGCCAGCGCGCCGGTGCCGAGCACCCCGCCGGCCGCCATGCCGGCGGCGGCGCCGAACGCCATGCCCGAGCCGGTGCCCGAGGCGCCGCCCGTCGCGGCCCCCGCGCCGGCCAGGCCCGCGCCCCCGGGCAGTGCGCCGCCGGTGAGCGGGTCGGCACCGGCGAGCGAGGTGCCGGTGCCGACGAGGCCAGCGCCGGTGACCGGCGTGGTCGTCGTACCCGTGCCGTCGCCCCCGATGCCGGTGCCGGTGCCGCCGGAACCGGTCGTCGGACCGTGCGCCGGGCTGCTGGAGGTGGCGACCGTGGCGCCGCCACCCGGACCGCCGACGCCGGTGCCGGGCCCGGAGGCCGGGCTGCCCACCGACGGGCCGGCCGTGGTCGTGGCGCCGGTGCCGTCGGCGTCGCCGGGCAGCCGCGGCGGCGGGGCCGGCGGGTCGACGACCCGGCCGTACGAGGCGACCTCGTAGCCCGCGGCCAGGTCGGCCACCACCTGCACCATCCGCTGGTGGGCCTTCTCCTGCTCGGCCTTGTCCTGCTGGTGACCCAGGATGCCGCCGACGATCATCCCCGGCACGCCGAGGACCAGACCCTTGGTCGCCCCGTCCACCGCCTTGTCGTGGTCGTCGGTGGCCTCCGGGCTCTCCGCCTTGCCCTGCGCGGTGCGCAGCTGACCGGCCATCAGGGACAGCGCCTGCCGCACGTCCGCCGTGCCCTCGGCGAGTTCGGACGAGTAGCGCACGACCAGGGAGAGCCGGTCGTGGAACTCCCGCGCGGCGTCGCCCGTCCAGGCCGGGGCCAGCTTGTCCAGATCGGTGCCGAGGTCCCGGGAGAGGTTGTCGAGCGTGTCCCGCAGGGAACTCCACTGGCTGGCCAGGTTGTCGATCTGCTGCGGGTCGCCGGCGCGCACCGCGTCGTAGAGCTCGCGGTGGCTGACATGCTGGTAACGCTGGGTGTACTCAGACACGACGGTCCCCCCGCTCCTTGAGCGCCTCGTCCACCCCGTTGAGCGCGGCCTCGATGTCGGCGGCGCTCGCCGCGTTGCGCGCCTCGGTGGTGCGGTAGTTCGTCATGATCGTCTGCGTGGCCGTCCGGGACGCCTCGACCGCGCGGCGCAGCCGGGCGACCCGCTCGGCGTAGCTCGCCTGGATCTCGCTGTAGCGTCGGGCGTTGCTGCTGGCATCGGTGAACGTGCCGAGCGCGGGCGGGGTGCACTGGAGCTCGGTGTTGAGCTTCTTCAGCGCCGCCTCGGCCTGGGTCAGCCGTTCCGCCAATCGCTGGTGAAAGTCCTCCAAGGACAGAACGTCGACTGTCGTACGCCCGGTCATCGCAGCATCCCCGTTGTCCATAGTCGATACGTCGGCCACGCTCAGGCTAGTCGACCGGCGCCAGCCCGGGCGACCCGTGAAACCGCCGTCGGCACCCCTCAGCCGCCCTGCGCCGGCGCCTCCGTGGCCGCCCGCGCCGCCGGTGACGGGGTGCCCGGGCCGTCGCCGGGGGCGAAGTAGGCCAGCGCGTCGCGCCGCTCCAGCGTCGGGCCGGTCGGGATCAGCGAGAGCAGGGACGCCGGTACGACCAGCGGCTTCACCCCGCCGTAGCCGAGCGCGGCGACCGCGTCGCCGGAGCGCTTGCCCAGCGGGTACCGCACCCCCTGCGAGCTGATCAGGTAGACCGTGGCGCCGGCCGCCGCCTCGGTGCCCTCCCCGGCGCCCGGGGCGGCCTGGACCAGCACCCCCTTGCCGCCGGGCAGCAGCACCTCCTCGGCGGTCTCGACGGCGTCGCGCGCCCCCTGCCGCACCCCGGTCGCACCGGCGGCGCCGGCCAGCTCGGCCGGCGTCCGGTCGAAGACCTCCAACGTGGTGGTCGGCGGGCCGCCGGCCGGCCCCGGCCGGTAGCTCGCGCAGACCACCGTCTGCCCCGGGCGGACCTGGTGCAGCGCGGGCAGCGTCTGCGGCATGCCCTCGGGCTCCAGCCGCCGGCCGGCCAGCTCGCCCACCTGGTCCGGGCTGATGTCGGTGACCTGACCGCCGTCGCTCTGCAACAGCAGGGCGCTCACCTCGCCGATCGAGACCAGGCCGTCGCGGGTCAGCACGTAGTGCTCGCCGGCGGCCCGGAACACCTGGCCGATGCGGGCCGGGCGGCCAGCGACCGACCGGCTGCTCGGCGTGCCGTCGCCGTCGATGCCCAGCTCCCGCAGCATCGGCCCGGCCGGCACCGCGTTGAGCAGCTGCGCGCCGACGTCGAGGACGGTGGCGTTGGCCATCCGCAGCGCGGCCAGCGCCGGGTCCCCGCCGACGATCTGGAGCCGGGAGCCCCCGGTGAGCAGGAAGCGCTGCCCGTCGTTGCGGACCAGCACCGCCCGGTCGGCCAGCGGCGTCCCGCCGGGCAGCGGCCGGTTGATCACCACCCGCGTGGTCGACCGCCGGGAGTCGCCCGGGTCCGGCACGTCGCAGACCGACCAGGGGAGCCCGACCAGCGACTTGCGGTCCGGCAGCGCGTCCGGGGCGCCGACGATGCCGACGGTACGACCCCGGGGCCGGTCGGCGATCGACGCGCGGGACATCGTCCGGGTCGGCGGGTCGGCCTCATCGAGGATCAGCCGGGCGGAGGCGTAGTTCAACGTCGGATGCAGCACCCCGTCGGCGAAGACGTACGTCGCCCCGGTCTCCCGCTCGATGACCAGCGTGTTCGCCTCCAGCGGGGCGGTGTTCCCGGTGAACTGCCCGTACGCCCCGGCCCCGCCGAGCACGATGGCGGCGGTGAGCACGCTGCCGATCACGGCCATGCCGAGGCGGCGCATCGGCAGGTTGGTGGTCTCGGGATCGCCGGAGAGCAGCGCGGAGACGATGCGGCGGGTGACGAAGCGGTACGCCTGCACCTGATCGCGGCGGGTCCGCATGGTTGACCTCCGGCGGGGGTGGGTCCGCGACGATCAGGTCCGAACTCCGCCGCGGGCTTCCCTACGATAAGGGCCGTGGACGGGCCATCGCCGACCCCCGCCCGCCCTCCGGCACCGCACCGCCCCGCCGGATGCCGATGATGTCCAGAAGGGACGCTCGCCGATGACGCAGCTCCAGGCGCCGCCCGGTCGTACCCCCGCCGCTCCGGCCGTCCCGGACGACCGGCCGGTGGTGCCGGCCGACCGGAGTGGACGCGGTCGGGTCGGTCCGGTCGCCGTCGGTCAGCTCGTCGTGCTGGAGCTCTGCGCGCTCGCCGCCTGGGCCGCGCTCGGTGGGCCGGGCTGGCTGGTCGGCGTGGTCGGCGGCCTGGCCGCGCTGACCACGGCGGCGGCCTTCGCCCGGCGCGGTGGCCGCTGGTGGTACGAGGACCTGCTGCTGCGCCGCCGGCTGGGTCGCCGCCGCGAGGAGGCCCGGGCGGCCGTCGCCCGGGGTGCCGTGGTCGACCCGCGGCTGGCGGCGCTCACCCCGGAATTGAATGTGATCGAACTCACCGAGCGCGGTACTCGGCTCGGCATCGGTCAGGACGGGCGCGGCTGGTTCGCCGCGGTGGCGCTGACCGGGCGGCCCGGGGCGGCGGCGGGTTCGATCGAGGCGGCCGTGGTGGACCGCGCCCTCGAGGTGCTGGCGGACTTCGCCGGCCCGGTCACCCTCACCCAGGTCGTGTCGCACACCCTGGTCTGGTACCCGGCGCCGGGCGCGCCGCCGGCCGCCCACCGGACGGTCTGGGTCGCGCTGCGCCTGTCGGTGCCGGACGCCCGTACCGAGGCGGTGACCCGGGGCGGCGGCATGCGCGGTGTGCACCGCACGGTCGCGACCGGCGTGGGACGGCTGGGCAAGGCGTTGAACGCGGCCGGGCTGAGCCACCGGGTGCTGGGCCGCGACGAACTGCGCGCCGCGGTGGTCTCGGCGGCCGGCCTCGACCTCGCTCCCGCCGCTCCCGTGGAGACCTGGACGGGGCTACGCGGCGGCGGCTGGACCCAGCTCTGCCTGACCCTGCGCAAGCGGCCCGGGGCGTCGCTGGGCACCCTGGTGGACGCGATCACCTCGACCTCCGCCCCGTCGCACACGGTGGCGACGGTGGTGGTGCCGGGCGGGCGACCGGTGCCGCCGCTGCTGCGCGTCGCCGCCATGGACGGCCACGTCGAGGCCCTGGTCAAGGTGGTCCGCGACATGGCCCGCCGGTGCGGCGTCCCGGCCCGGCCGTTGGACGGCCAGCACGGGCCCGGGGTCTACGCCACCACGCCGGTCGCCACCGCGGCCGGCACGATCAGGGTCGGAGATTGACGATCCAGCCGTAGAGCCCGCACACCCAGAACGCCAGCGGCACCAGCGAGACGATCAGCAGGATCTCGACGATGTCCAGGGTCCGGCCCCAGACCGGCGAGATCCGCTTGCCCGCCACGCTCAGGCCGTAGATCAGGCTGATCACCGCGGTCAGCAGCAGGCCGCCGAGGACCAGCCCGAGCCGCGTCGCCAGCGAGCCGCCGGCGAAGGTGGCCGCCGCGGTCAGCGCCAGGCCCGCGGTGCCGGCGAAGAGCACCGGGGTGCGCTGGGCGCGCCCGATGAACGGCCGGGCCCGCAGCAGCGACAGCAGTGCCAGCACCAGGCAGAGCAGCACCGCCGGCAGCCGGCCGTTGACCGCGAGCACCACCTGGCTGCCCAGCACCACCAGCGACACCGTCCACAGCAGACCGGTGAGGAACGCGTCGGCGCGCTCGCTGAGCCGCAGCACCCGGCGGCCGTCGACGGTCTCGGTGTCGGTCTTCAGGTCGTCCGGGCCGGTGGGGATGGACGGCACGGGCAGCCGGGCGAGCCGGTAGGCGGCCATCGGCAGGGCCGGCAGGGTCGCGAACGCGACAGTCGCGACGATCGCGGCGGCAGCCGCCGCCCCGATGCCGAAGGCCAGCGAGAGCAGCGCGCCCATGCCCAGCGCCCCGCCGACCGCGAGGGCGCCGAAGAACAGCGGCATCCGGTCACCGACCGCCAGCGCGGCGACCGCGCCGAAGAGCACCACGGCGGTACCGGCCAGCAGCAGGTGCGGGCCGGCCAGCTCGGTCAGCGTCCGGTCACCGCCCAGCACCAGCAGGCCGCCGACGGCGGCGTACCCGAGGCCGGCCATGGCGAGCATCGCGCCGGTCCGGCTGTCGCCGGCCGCGCGGGACAGCACCGCCGCGCCCACCACCAGCAGGACCGCCATCAGCAGGGCGGCCACCGCGCCGGGCAGCTGCGGCGGGCCGGCGAGCAGCGTGACGGCCGCCCCGACGCTCAGCGTCACCGCGGCCAGCAGCACCGAGAACGACCGGGTGGTGCCGACCTGCCAGGTGCCGGGGCGCTGGTTGGTCGCCGTCGCCACCGCGTCCACCACGTCGTCGAAGACGATCTCCGGGGCCGCCGCCGCGCGCGGGTTGAAGTAGAGCACCTCGCCGTCGCGGACGCCGAGCTGCGCGGCGGTGCGGCCACCGTCGAGCGGCTGGCCGCCGAGCCGGGCCAGGCTCCACCCACCGTGCCGTACGCCCTCGTCGGCGAGGTCCTCGCCGGCGTACCGGAGCAGGGTGGGCAGCAGGTCGGCCAGTGGCACGTCGGAGGGGAGCGCCAGGTCCATCCTGGTCCGGGGCGCCACGATGGTGATCCGGCTCAACCCGCCGGTCGCCGACTTCGTCGCCACTGTGGCCTCCTCGTGTTCTGTCAGATCCACCTCGGCCGGCGGCCTCGCCCCCGCGGGTCCACGATGCCCACGGGAGATTACCTACGATGGCGGGCACGTACGATGCCCACCCGACGACTCAGGTCGGTCGCGAAACCGCATCAGGGCCGCTTCTGGGGAGGAGACAGCCGTGAGCACGGTGGTGTTCCGCCGGCTTCCGCGTCAACCGGGTCCCGCGCTGCCGCGCGGCGAGGTGTTGCTGGAGTCCCCTCCGGAGCTGCCCGAACAGACGCCCCGCGGCATGGGTCAGCTGTTGATGATCCTGCCGATGGTCTGTGGCGTCGGCGCGATGGCCTTCCTCTACGCCGGCCGGGGCGGCGGCATGATGACGTACGTCGCCGGTGGCCTGTTCGGTGTGTCCATGTTGGGCATGGCGCTCGGCACGCTCGGCAACGGCGGCAACGACAAGGCCGAGCTGAACGCCGAGCGGCGCGACTACATGCGCTACCTGGCCCAGATGCGCAAGCGCACCCGGCGCGCCGCCGAGCAGCAGCGGGCGGCGATGACCTGGCGGCACCCGGAGCCGGACGCGCTCTGGTCGATCGCCGCGTCCCGGCGGATGTGGGAGCGGCGGATCACCGAGGACGACTTCGGTGAGGCCCGGATCGCCACCGGGCCGCAGCGCCTCGCCGTGGAGATCGTCCCGCCGGAGACCAAGCCGGTGGAGGACCTGGAACCGATGAGCGCGATCGCGTTGCGCCGGTTCGTCCGGGCCCACTCCAGCGTGCCCGAGCTGCCCACCGCGCTCTCCCTGCGGGCGTTCAGCCGGATCGTGCTGCGCGGCGACCGGGAGCCGGTGCTGGACCTGACCCGGGCCGCGCTCGCCCAGCTCGCCACCTTCCACGCCCCCGACGACCTGATCCTCGCGGTGGTCGCCGCGCCCGACCGCCAGCAGGTGTGGGACTGGGCCAAGTGGCTGCCGCACGCGCACCACAGCGCGCGGACCGATGCCGCCGGCGCGCGCCGGCTGGTCTTCGCCAGCCTGGCCGAGGCCGAGGAGTCGCTCGCCGCCGAACTGGCCGGACGGCCCCGCTTCGCCCCGGAGGCCAAGCCGCTGACCACCGCCCCGCACGTGGTGGTGGTGATCGACGGCGGTGAGGTGTCGGCGACCGCCCAGCTGATGGGGCCGGGTCTGCTCGGCGCCACCACCATCGACCTCTCCGGCACCATCCCGCGCGACGCCGGCCGCTGGCTGCTCTGCCTGGACGCCGGCGACGGCAGCTCGCTGGAGCTGGTCCGGGGCGCCTCCAGCTCCCGGCTCGGCACGCCGGACCGGCTCAGCGCCGAGGCCGCCGAGGGGCTGGCCCGGCAGATCGCGCCCTACCGGCTCTCCCAGCAGCCGACCACCTCCGACGAGCCGCTGGCCCGCAGCATGGAGCTGCCCGACCTGCTCGGCGTCGGCGACGCGGCGGCGGTGGACGTGCAGCAGACCTGGCGACCGCGCAGCCACCGGGACCGGCTGCGCATCCCGCTCGGCGTGGGCCCGGACGGCAACGTCGTCGAGCTGGACTTCAAGGAATCCGCGCACGAGGGCATGGGCCCGCACGGCCTGGTGATCGGCGCGACCGGCTCCGGCAAGAGCGAGCTGCTGCGCACGATCGTCGGCGCGCTGGCGGTGACCCACTCGTCCGAGGAGCTCAACTTCGTCCTGGTCGACTTCAAGGGCGGCGCGACGTTCGCCTCGCTGGAGGCGTTGCCGCACACCAGCGCCGTGATCACCAACCTGGCCGACGAGCTGCCGCTGGTCGACCGGATGCGCGACGCGCTCGCCGGCGAGATGACCCGCCGGCAGGAGGTGCTGCGGGCCGCCGGCAACTACGTCTCCCGGTTCGACTACGAGAAGGCCCGGGCCGCCGGTGAGCCGCTCGCGCCGATGCCGAGCCTGCTGATCATCTGCGACGAGTTCAGCGAGCTGCTCGCCGCCAAGCCGGACTTCATCGACCTCTTCGTGATGATCGGCCGGCTGGGCCGGTCGCTCGGCGTGCACCTGCTGCTGGCCAGCCAGCGGTTGGAGGAGGGGAAGCTGCGCGGGCTCGACACCCACCTGTCGTACCGGATCGGTCTGCGGACCTTCTCGGCGGTGGAGAGCCGGATCGTGCTCGGCGTGCCCGACGCGTACGAGCTGCCGAACGCGCCCGGCCACGGCTACCTGAAGACCGACACCAGCACCATGCTGCGGTTCCGCGCGGCGTACGTCTCCGGGCCGTACCGGGCTCCGGGAGAGGGCCAGCGGTCGTCGCGGGCCCTGGTGCAGCGGCGGATCGTGCCGTACGGGGTGAACTTCGTGCCGGTGCAGGTCCCGCAGGCACCGGTCGAGGTGGCCCCGGCCGAGGAGAAGCCGGCCGACGGCAAGGCCGTGGCGATGCTGGACGTGCTCATCGAGCGGCTCAAGGGCCGGGGCACCCCGGCTCACCAGGTGTGGCTGCCCCCGCTGGCCGATCCGCCGAGCCTCTCCGAGCTGCTGCCGCCGCTGGCCGTCCACTCGACCTTCGGGCTCTGCACCGCGACCTGGCCGGGCCGGGGGCAGCTCACCGTGCCGGTCGGCGTGGTCGACCGCCCGTACGAGCAGCGGCGCGATCCGATGATGGTGGAGCTGGCCGGTGCGGGCGGCAACGTGGTCATCGTGGGCGCCTCGCTCAGCGGCAAGAGCACCCTGCTCCGCTCGATGATCGCCTCGCTGGCGCTGACCCACACCCCGCGCGAGGCGCAGTTCTTCTGCCTCGACTTCGGCGGTGGGGCGCTGCGCAGCCTGGACGGGCTGCCGCACGTGGCCGGGGTGGCCGGCCGCCGGGACACCGAGGCGGTACGCCGCACGGTGGCCGAGGTGGTGGCGGTCCTGGACGACCGGGAGACCCGCTTCGCCCAGCACGGCATCGACTCGGTGGCCAGCTACCGGCGGCGCCGGGCGGCCGGCGAGTTCGCCGACGACCCGTTCGGCGACGTCTTCCTCGTGGTGGACGGCTGGAACACGCTGCGCCAGGAGTACGAGGAGCTGGAGCAGACCATCACCAACCTGGCCAACCGCGGCCTGGGCTTCGGGGTGCACGTGGTGCTGACCGCGGTGCGCTGGGCGGAGGTCCGGATCAACATGCGGGACCTGCTCGGCACCAAGCTGGAGCTGCGCCTGGGCGACGCGAACGAGTCGGAGATCGACCGGCGGGCCGCGGCGAACGTGCCGACCGGCGCGCCGGGTCGCGGCCTGACCCGGGACAAGCTGCACTTCCTCACCGCGGTCTCCCGGATCGACAACCGGCGTGACATCGACGACCTGACCGAGGCGTCGGCGAAGCTGGCCCGGCACGTCGCCGACGCCTGGCCGGGCTCGCCCGCGCCCAAGGTGCGGCTGCTGCCCCGCAAGCTGCCCTTCGACGAGCTGGTCCGGGTGGCGGACCGCTCCGCGCCCGGCCTGCCGATCGGCGTCAACGAGGCGGCGCTCGCGCCGGTCCACCTCGACCTGGCGAACGAGCCGCACCTCACGGTCTTCGGCGACGCGGAGTGCGGCAAGACCAACGTGCTGCGGCTCATCGCCCGGGGCATCACCGAGCGGTACACCCCGGCCCAGGCGCGGATCGTGATCGCCGACTACCGGCGGGGCCTGCTCGGCGCCGTCGAGGGCGACCACCTGCTCGACTACGCGCCGTCGAACCAGGTGTTCAGCCAGGGCCTCGGGTCGATCCGCAGCGCCCTGCAGAACCGGCTGCCCGGGCCCGACGTGACCACCGCGCAGCTGCGTGACCGCAGCTGGTGGAAGGGGCCGGACCTCTACATCCTGGTCGACGACTACGACCTGGTCGCCTCGGGCGGCAGCAACCCGCTCAGCGCGCTGCACGAATTGTTGCCGCAGGCCCGCGACATCGGCCTGCACCTGATCGTCACCCGCCGGGTCGGCGGCATCGCCCGCGCCCTCTACGAGCCGGTCCTGCAACGCCTGCGCGAGCTGGACTCGCCCGGCCTGCTGATGTCCGGCAACCGCGAGGAGGGGGCGGTCTTCGGCACCCTGCGTCCCAGCCCGCAGCCGCCCGGCCGGGGCACCCTGGTCCGGCGCCGCGACGGTCAGCAGCTGATCCAGACCGCCTGGGTCGAGCCGGTGTGACGCGGTGACCGGCCTCGATCCGGTCACCCCACTCGGCACCGAAGTGCGTCGATGTGAGGTAAGGGGTCGACGCCCGGCGACGGGTCCGTCCGCAATGGGTCCAGGTGTGCGCCGGTCCCCGCTCGGGCAGGGCTGCGCGCGCTGGACACGGTGGGCTACCGTCTCTTACGGAGTGTCCGTCGGTGGGGTGTTGGCCTTGCCGCGGGGGAGGGCGCGGCAGTTACCGCCGCCACAACATGACGGAAGGGTGTGAAGCATGGCGTTCGAGGTCGAAGCAGCGACTCTGCATACCGCCGCGAGTGACGTGCGGTCCACGCGCAGCGAGGTCGACGGCGAGCTGAAGAAGCTGTGGAACGTGGTCGACGACCTGGCCATCGCCTGGAAGGGACAGGCGTCCACGGGCTTCCAGTCGCTGATGACGCGCTGGAACGAGGACACGGTCAAGCTGCTGACGGCGATGGACAACATCGCCGACCTGCTCGACAAGTCGGGTACGACGCACCAGGTCAACGACGAAGAGCAGCAGCAGATGCTGGACAAGTTCCACTCTGCTCTCAACCCGTGATCCGCCGAGAAGAGCAGGGGAGGAAACCATGAGCATCAAGGTCGACTACGCAGTCCTCGAGAGCGCCAACCAGCAGATGCAGTCCATCTCGCGGACCATCGACGAGAAGCTGGACACGCTCCGGTCGATGCTGTCGAAGCTCCAGTGGGACGGCGAGGACCGGGCCGCCTACGAGCAGCACCAGGCGCAGTGGGACACCGCTGTCCGCGACATCAACCGCATCCTGAACGAGATCGGCGGTGCGGTCGGCGTGGCGCGCGAGAACTACGTCTCCACCGAGATGAGCAACGCCAAGGTGTGGGGCTGAGATAATCAGCCGTCGCGGCTCCGGTCCGGTTAGACCGGACCGGAGCCGCAGTGCGTTGCGAGCCGTCGAGGTCCTGGGAGTGTCATGCGTACGCGGAAGAGTCTCCGGCCGGTACTGAGGTCCACCGTGGCCACGTTGGCCCTGGCGGTCGCCGCCGGCACGGTGCCGCTGGTGACGCCGGCGCCGGCCCGTGCCGCCGACACGGTACGCGGCCTCCAGTGGTACCTCGACGCGCTGAAGATCCCCCAGGCCCACCAGATCACCAAGGGCCGCGGTGTCGTCGTCGCCGTCCTCGACACCGGCGTCGAGCCCGAGGTCCCCGACCTGCGCGGCCAGGTGCTCCCCGGCTACGCCACCGGCGCCGACGCGTCCGCGAAGGGCTGGGGCACCGACGACAAGATCGCGCACGGCACGGCCATGGCGGGCATCATCGCCGGGCGCGGCGGCGGTGACATGCGCGAGCTCGGCATCGCCCCCGAGGCCAAGATCCTGCCCGTCTCGATAGGTAGCCGGCTCGACACCGGCGACCTGGCGAAGGGCATCCGCTGGGCGGCCGACAACGGCGCCGACGTGCTCAACATCTCGATGGGCGTCAAGGAGGCCGCGACCCCGGACGAGGTGGCGGCCGTCCGCTACGCCCTCGACAAGAACGTCGTGGTCGTCGCGTCAGCCGGCAACACCAAGCAGGGCTACGTGGACTTCGCCTCGCCGGCGGACGTTCCCGGAGTGATCGGGGTGACCGGCCTGGGCAAGGACGGCTCGTTCTTCAGTGGCAGCGTGCGGGGCCCGGAGGCGGTGCTGGCCGCGCCGATGGAGAAGATCATCTCTCCGCTGCCCACCTCGGTGTCCGACAACGGCTACGGCGTCAGCAGTGGCACCAGCGAGTCGGCGGCCATCGTCTCCGGGGTGGCGGCGTTGGTCCGGGCGAAGTACCCGGACCTGGACGCGGCCAACGTGGTGAACCGGCTCATCCGTACCGCCCAGGACCGTGGCGCCGCCGGCCGTGACGACGAGTACGGGTTCGGGGCGCTGGACCCGATGGCCGCGCTGACCCGTTCGGTGCCGAACGTGTCGAGCAACCCGCTGCTGACCGGCGCGCCCGCCGCTGGTGACGGGCAGGCGCAGGCGCAACCCCTGCCGCAGCGGTCGAAGGACGACGGCCCGACCGTCGCGTTCGGCGTGAAGAACGGCACCGGGGCCCTGATCCAGGGCGCGCTCTGCCTGCTGGTGCCGATCGCGGTGGCGATCCTGGTGATCGTGCTGGTGCGTCGGTCCCGCCGGCGGCCGGCCGCGCCGGCCGCCGGTCCCGGCTTCCCGCCGCCGCCCGGTTACCCGGTCTCCGCCGGTCACGCCGTGCCGCCGGGCACCGTACCGGGTGCCCGTGGCCCCTACCCGCCCGCGGCCCCGCACGGCGTACCCGGTCAGCTGCCGCCGCCGGGCGCCTACGGCCCGCCCGGTGCGGCACCCCAGGGTGCCCCCTGGCCGCACCCGGGGGCGACGCCCCCACCGCCGCCGGCCCCGCCGGGCTCCGGCGCCCACCATCAGTAAGCCAGGAAGTCTGTCGGCGACGGGGAGGAACCGATGACGGACGACAGGACGCAGCAGTCGGACAGGGTCGAGATCGACACGCCGAACGTCCCGGTGGCACCCACCATCACGCCGTTCGTCTACTACGACGGCGTTTCGCTGGACAACGTCAACAAGGCGCACCGGCCGACGAGCCTCACCCCCGCCCCCGGCGGGGCGGGCGCCGAGACCGAGTGGGACGCCACCAGCCTCGACAAGGCGATCAAGTGGCTGGACGACCACGCCGAGTTCCTCAACCAGCAGTCGTACAAGATGGAAGAGGACATCCGGAAGTGGATGCGCAACGCCTCCGCGGCGGCGCCCGGGGCCGGCGGTGAGAAGAGCCCGCTCGGCGGCTTCGAGCGGGCCACCGCCCTCGCCCAGAAGCACGCCGGCCTGTACGACAGCACCCAGACCCGGTTGCGGGAGCTCGCCCGTGAGCTCTGGAAGGCCGCCAACGCCCTCCGGACGGTCAAGGAGAACTACGACACGGCCGAGGAGCGCAACCGGATGAACGCCAACCAGATGGAGAACGCCTTCAACAGCGCGTCCAGCCGCGCCGGGAAGAACTGAGTCGGGGAGGCGGCAGATGCCGAGTTGGGAAGAGATGTGCCAGCAGATCGTCATCGACGGCAGGCCCGGTGACGTCACCAGCGCCGCCTTCGGCTGGGAGCAGCTGCTGAAGAACCTGAACACGGTCAAGCAGAACCTCGAGACCAACGTCAAGGACCTCGGCGAGACCTGGAAGGGTCCGGCGTACGAGGCGTTCAAGACGCACATCGAGGGGATCGCGAAGAGCACCGGCGAGGTGGTCGCCGACGCCGAGAGCCGGGCCGGCATCGTGCACTCGTTGAAGGACGCGGCGGACAAGCTCAGCGCCGCGCAGGCCGAGTTCCCGATCCCGGCGAGCTGCGTCAACGACGTCCTGGAGGCCCGCAACGCCCGGATCACGATCAGTGCCGGGTTCTTCGAGATGAAGGTCAAGCCGGACTTCCTCGGCCTGGCCGACCCGATCAGCTCGATGGTCGACTGGTTCAACGACAAGACCGGCGACGCCACCAAGGTCTACCAGCAGGTCAGCGGCCAGTACCTGGCGATCGACGGCGGCCTCGACGCGCCGACCAGCACCGCCCCGCCTACGGTTCACGACGGCTTCGAGAAGCCGGACCTCGGCGGGGGCGGCGGTGGCGGCGGTGGCGGCGTGCCGGACATCGGCGGCGCGCCCTCCACCGGCGGCGTCGGCGGTAGCCCCTCGATGGGCGGCGTCGGCTCGCCGCCGAGCATCGGCTCGGGCGGCCCGGGCGTCGGTACCGGCACCCACCCGGATCTCTCCTCCGGCACCGGCGGTTACCCCGGCGGCGGCGGCTACGGCGGAGGCGGCACCGGCAGCCTCGGCGACGAGTACGGCAGCGGGCTGGCCGGGGCCGGGGGCGGGGTCGGCACCCTGCCCGGCTCGGGCCTCGGCGGCGGTGGCCTGCCGAGCACCACCGGTCTCGGTTCCGGCGGCGGTGCCGGCGGCGGCGCCGGTCTCGGCGGTGCCGGCGGCATGATCCCCGGCGGCGGCTCCCTCGGCAAGGCGGTCAGCACCGGCATGCCCGGGATGATGGGCGGCGCGGCGGGCGCGGGCGCCGGTCGGGGCGGCGCGGGTCGCGGCGCGGGCCGACTCGGCGGCGGCGTGGGCGGCATGGGCGGAATGGCCGGCGGCATGGGCGGTGCGGCCGGTCGCGGCGGTGCCGGCACCGGCAAGGCCGCGGCGGGTGGCGTGCGGGGCGGCGCCGGCGTCAAGGGCGGCCTGGCGGGGATGGGCGGGGGGCACGGCGCCGGCTACGGCGAGGAGGAGGCTCCCCGCAACACCTGGCTGGAGGAGGACGAGGACGTCTGGGGCGCGGACGGCGACGCCGCACCCGGCATCCTGCGCTGAGCTGCGTAAACGGAGCGCCGTCCACGACCATGTGGGCGGCGCTCCGCCGTTCGCGTCGTCGACGGTCGACCCTTCGCGCCGTCGGCGGTCGACCGTCGGCGATCGGTCAGGCGTCGGCCGTCTCGGTGCGGCGGCCGGGCCGCCACCGTCGCCGCCGGCCGAGGGCGAGGATCGGCCGGGCCGCCAGCAGCGCCGCGGCGAGCACCGCCGCGGCCCCGGCGGCCCAGAGCGCCACGGTGCGTTGCCGGCCCAGCGGGTCGTCCGCCGCATCGGGTGGCGGCAGCGCCCCGACCGGCGCGTCGCTGCGGGGGGTGCCCAGCAGGCTGGTCAGCGCCCGGTACGGATTCACCACCCCGTACCCCAGCTCGGGGTTGTGCCCCTCGGGCGGGTTGTCGGCGGTGCGGGTGAGCCGGTAGGCGACCTGTTCCGGGGTGAGGTCGGGCCGGGCCGAGCGGAGCAGCGCCGCCGCACCGGAGACGTACGCGGCGGCGAAGCTGGTGCCGCCCTGCGGCTCGGCGAGGTAGCCCTGACCCGCCGGGGCCGGTCCGACGATGTCCAGCCCGGGCGCGGCGATGTCCACGTAGTTGCCGCTGACCGAGCTGCCGACGTGACCGCCCTCCCGGTCGACCCCGGCCACCGCGATCACCCCCGGGTACGCGGCCGGGTACGCCGGCAGGTCCTGCTGCTCCTGCTGCCGGTTGCCGGCGGCGGCCACCACCACCGCGCCCTTGTCGAGCGCGTAGTCGACGGCGCGGGCGAGGTCGGGGTGGTCCACCGTGACCAGCGACAGGTTGATCACCTCGGCGCCCTGGTCGGTCGACCAGCGGATCGCGGCGGCGATCTGCACGGGCAGGCCGGGGTCGCTGGTGCGCTGGGTGTCGGGCAGCACCCGGACCGGCAGGATCCGGGCCGCGGGGGCGATCCCGCTGTACGGGGCGCCGGTGTCGTCCCGCCCGGCGATGATCCCGGCGACGATGGTGCCGTGGCCGGCCAGATCGCACCGACCCTGCATCGAGGCGAGGCCGTTGAAGTCGCGACCCTCGCGTACCTGCCCCTTGAGCAGCGGGTGGGTGGGGGAGACGCCGGAGTCGATCACCGCCACGGTGACCCGCTCGCCCCGGGTGATCCGCCAGGCCGAGGCGGGGTCGAGCCTGCGCAGCGCCCACGGCGTCTCGGCGGGGGCGGCCCCACCGGCGGGGCCGGGGCAGTTCGGCGCCGCCAGGGCCGGTGTCGGCGGCAGCACGAGCGAGGCGAGCAGGGCCGCCAGGACTCCACCGAGGACGGTCCGGGATGGACGCTCGGGCCTCTCGGTCCCGGTCGGTCGGAAGCTCTCGCGCACGCGCTGAGATTACCGCCGCCGCGCATGTCGCGGGGCGACGGGCAGCCCGGCCCTTCCGGGCCCGGCGTGGCAGCCGCAGCGCGGGCCCGGCGGGAACGTGCGGGTAGCGGGTGGCCCGGCAGGGCACGGCGACGGTTCCCGATCCTCGCCGCCGCTGTGCTGCTGTTGGTCCCGGTGGTGGCGCACTCCGAGCCACGGCTGCGATGGTGGCCGGACGGGCCGGCGGGTGCGGTGGGGTCGCCCGAGGACGGTGACCCGGGGCTGGCGGAGGGCCGGGTCCGTGATGCGCGCGCGGCGGCTCTCAGGAGGTGGACTCGGCGGGCGTGGTGGTGAAGAGGGCGAGCAGGTCGCCTACCTGGCGGTCGGACTCGGCCGGGTGCCGGAAGTGGCCGCGCGGGTTGACCGTGTACTCGTTGCGCCGGCCCACCCGGGTGCGGCGCAGGTAGCCGCCGGCCTCCAGGTCGGCGACGATCGCCTGTGCGGCGCGTTCGGTCACTCCGACCTCATCGGCGACGTCGCGCAGCCGGGCGGTGGGGTTGCGGGCGATGGCGAGCAGCACGTGTGCGTGGTTGGTGAGGAACGTCCAGTTCCGGGTGCTCCCGTTCTGCGCAGTCGTCGCCATCCCGTCATGGTATGGCCAGCCGGCCGGCTTTTCCGCCCTGGCCTCCGCGCACCCCGAGGCCGTCCGGCCGGCCCGTGGGCACGGCGGCGAAACACGGTGCCGACGTCGCGGCAATGTATGAAATCCATATCACGTATACCTTGACGTATCTTTCGCTGCGTGTGACGGTGGGCGGCGAGGCCGCCTCCGTCGCCGGCCGGCTCTGACCAGGTCGATCTCGCGAGGGACCGAGGTGAGTCAATGACCCTGACCGATCCGACGCAGGCACTCGCCGAGCTGCACGCCGGCAACCGGCGCTTCGTGACCGGCGCGCAGCGCCACCCCAACCAGGACTCCCGACACCGGGCGGCGGTCGCCGACGGTCAGCACCCGTTCGCGGTGATCGTCGGCTGCTCCGACTCCCGCCTCGCCGCCGAGATCATCTTCGACCGGGGCCTGGGTGACCTCTTCGTGGTCCGGACCGCCGGACACACCGCGGGCCCCGAGGTGCTGGGCAGCGTCGAGTACGCGGTGAGTGTCCTGGGCACCCCGCTCGTGGTGGTGCTCGGGCACGACTCCTGCGGCGCCGTGCAGGCCGCCCGGGACGCGGTACGGACGGGCACGGCCCCGGCCGGGCACCTGCGGGCGGTGGTGGACGCGGTGGTGCCCAGCCTCCGGCGGGCGGCCGAGCAGGGCGTCGACGACGTCGACGGGATCGTGGACATCCACATCGGGCACACCGTGGAGACGCTGCTCGGCAACTCCGCCGTACTGGCCGACGCGGTCGCCGCCGGGCGCTGCGCGGTGGTCGGCATGTCGTACCGGCTCAGCGCCGGCGAGGTGCGCACGGTGGCCGCGGTACCCGCCGGCGGGTCCGCCGCCGTGCCGGCCCAGGCCGGCCAGGCGAGCGCCGTCACCGGCTGACACCCCGCGACGCGACGAGGGCCGCCCCCCACCGGGGACGGCCCTCGTTCGGTACGCGTCGCGCGCTACAACATCGACATGTGCACGTGGTCGGTGTGGTCCGACGGTCCGCTGTACGACTTCCATCCGGTCGCCGGGAACCAGATCTGCCGGTTCCAGATCACGTAGTAGATGCCGAGCCGGTCGGCGTTGCGGATCAGGAACGCGGCGAGGTTGTTGCCGTACATCCGGGTGTCGTTGTTGTGCCAGGGCGCGAAGCCGCTGCTCTGCAACGACCAGTCGCAGGCCTTGCCCTTCGGGTGCTCCCACGGCCCGCCCGGCCGGTAGCAGCCGACGAACCGCTTGAAGCCGGCCCGCCGGACCTCCTTGTACGCGTGCAGGGTGCGTGGCGTGATGGTGCCGGAGGTGGTCGGGTCGTCCTCGGTGCGCGACTCGGGGCGCCAGCCGCCGTCCGCCGTCCGGCCGGGAGCGATCCGGGCGACCGGCGAGGTCGCGTCGACCAGGCCGCCGGTGAAGCCCCGGCCACCGACCAGCGCGAGGGCCTTCTCCGCCTCCCGGCTCTCCCGGGCCATGTCGTTGGTGAGCTTCTGCTGCTCGCGGACCTCGGCGTCGAGGGCCAGCTTGGCCTGCTCCGCGCGGTTCTTGGCGGCGGTGACCCTGGCCAGCTTCTGCCCGTTGACCATGTTCAGCTCGTCCAGCACGGCGGCGCGCTGGACGAACGAGTCCGGCCCGCTGCTCTCCAGCAGCGCCGCCACCGCGCCGATCCGGCCGGTCCGGTACGACTGCGCCGCGATCTGCGAGACCTGCGGCCGCAACGCCTCCAGCTCGTCCTGCGCGCGCTTCACCTCCCGCCCGAGCTGCTGCTGGCGCTTCTTGGACTTCTCCAGCTGGGTCTTCGCCTTCGAGTACTCGCGGTTGCGCAGCTCGATGACGTCGGTGAGCAGCTTGGGCTCCTCGTCCTCCTCGTGCCCCGAGGGGGTGGGGGTCGAGGGCGCGGCAGTCGCGGCTGTCGGGCCGGCGAGGATGGCCAGAGCGGCGAACACGGCCACCACCGGAGTCAACCAGCGGCGCAGGGGTGCCGTCACAGTGTTCCCTTCCGTCGACCGCCGACCGGGTTAGCTGACGGGTTCGGGACGGAAGTGGCCCCTACCGCTCGCGCGGATTCACCCCATGTACCTGGTTCCCCGGCTCGCCTCACGGCGATTGGGCGGCGGCACCGCAGGCGCCGCTGCGCGCCTTCGGCGGTGACCGGCAGCGAGGTTACCTGACAGTCGTACCGGGGATCTACGTCCAGAACCCGACTAAAAGCGTTATTTCGTCGTGGCGGTACGTGACGAGTGACGCGTTCGTCAGGTTCCGCGTCGGCGTCGGTCACGCAGCGGAGTTTCACCATGCGGTGTCCGTGCTCCTTTCCGGGTCGGGCCACCGTGCGGGGGCCGGGGTGGACGGTCCGCCGGGGCGCGACGCGCTCAGCGCCTCGAGCGCCGCGTCCCGGTCGGCGGAGGGGCGGGGCGTCGGTGCCGGGCCCTCGCCCGACGCCGAATCGGACGCCGGGCCGCGACCGGCGGTGGCGACCAGCGCGGCCAGCGCGGTGGTCAGCGGTACGGCGGCGATCAGGCCGAGTGTCGCCACCGCGCTGCGGACGATCTCCTGGGCCAGGAACTCGCTGGTGAGGATCTGGCTCACCGACCGGCTGTCGGCGGTGAGCAGGAGCAGCAGCGGCAGCGACGCGCCCGCGTACGCGAGCACGATGGTGTTGACCGTGGAGGCGATGTGCGCCCGGCCGACCCGGGTGGCGGCCCGGTAGAGCTGGATGCGGGACAGGCCGGGGTTGGCGTGCGACAGCTCGGTGACCGTGGCGGCCTGGGTGACGGTGACGTCGTCGAGCACGCCGAGCGAACCGATGATGATGCCGGCCAGCAGCAGCCCGTGCAGGTCGACGTCGCGCTGGTACATCGACAGCGTGGTGGCCTCCTCGCTGC
This sequence comes from Micromonospora sp. CPCC 205739, assembly GCF_036906795.1. NCBI lineage: Bacteria > Bacillati > Actinomycetota > Actinomycetes > Micromonosporales > Micromonosporaceae > Micromonospora > Micromonospora sp. CPCC 205739. The sequence continues at coordinate 109,333 of NZ_JBAKHS010000006.1, forward strand.
CGAACCCGGTCAGGTGGGCGGCGGCGGTGGCCAGGCTGCCGAGGACCCCGGTCAGCACCAGGCTGCCGAGCGTGCCGAGGACCGCCACCGAGGTCTGCGCGGTGATCCCGTGGGTCAGGTACAGCACCACGAACATGATCAGCGCCGAGCCGGTGATCGCGATCGGCAGCGGCGAGCCGCCCGCGCCGATGCCGGGCACGACGAAGGTGAGCAGGATGGCGAAGCTGGCGCCCAGCCCGGCCAGTGCGGCCAGCCCGCGCAGCCGGCCGAACGCCACGATCGCCGCCGCGAAGAGCGCGACCAGCCAGATCAGCGGCTTGCCCCGCTGGTGCTCGGCGATCTGGTAGCTGCTGGCGGTGGGGTCGGCCGGGTCGGAGAGCTGGACCAGCACCACCTCGTCGCCCACCGCCACGGTGGGCGCGCCCGGGCCGGCCGGTACCGGGGTCTGCACCTGCTGCCCGCTGTCCGGACCCTGCTCGACCTTGACCGTCACCGTCCCGCACGGACCCTCGGCCGCGCCGGGCGACCCGTCGGGGACCTCGGGTGTCGGCGGGCAGGGCTCGGTCAGCACGCGGGTCACCGTCCCGTGGTGCCGCGGCGGCTCGGCACCGCCGTCGGCCTGCCGGGAGTCGCGCGGCCAGAGCACCAGCGCGGCGATCACCGTGATGACGAACAGCGGGACCACGGTCGCGACGAGGATCCGCCGCACCCCCGGTGGGGCGGACGGAGCGGGACGGGTGTGGTCGGCGCCCATTGCGAGTCTCCCAACGATCCAGGGCGGGGTACGTGTCAGCCGGCCGGTCGGTTCACCGGCCGGCGGTGCGCACCGGGGCGCGTACCGAAGTCTCGCCCCCGGGTGCCAGCGTGCTCACGCAGGGTGAGCGGGTCGCGCGGTCGGCGAGCCGCCCGGGTGGATCGCCACGGCAGCGGACCCCGACGCGGTACGCGGGGCCGCAGCAGCGGCGGGCGGAGTGTCATGGCCGGAGAATCGTAGCGAGGTTCGCTGTGGGTCCGCCCGGTTCGCACCACCGGCAGCGCGCCCACCAGGCATCTTGGGGGCATGGACCAGCACGCCGGACCTGCCCGGCACCCGGCGCCGGACCAGCACCGGGGGCACGACAAGCACGCCGGCCACGACCCGGAGATGTTCCGCCGCCGGTTCTGGCTGTGCCTGGCGCTGACCCTGCCCGTGGTGGTCACCAGCCACATGGTGATGGACTGGTTCGGCTACCGGCTGGAGTTCCCCGGGCGGTCCCTGGTCGGGCCGGTGCTCGGCTCGGTGGTCTTCTGGTGGGGCGGCTGGCCGTTCCTGGTCGGTGCCGTCCGCGAGGTGCGCGACCGGGCTCCGGGAATGATGCTGCTGGTCGGGATGGCGATCACTGTCGCGTACGCCGCCTCGCTCGCCACCAGCCTGGGCGCGTTCGAGCTGGACTTCTGGTGGGAGCTGGCCGCCCTGGTCACCATCATGCTGCTCGGGCACTGGCAGGAGATGAAGGCGATCGGCCAGGCGCGGGGCGCGCTCGCCGCGCTGGCCGCGCTGCTGCCCGACGACGCCGAGCGGGTCGGCGCGGACGGTGGCGTGGAGCGGGTGCCGGTGGCCGAGCTGGGTGTCGGGGACGTGGTGCTGGTCCGCCCCGGTGGCCGGGTGCCGGCCGACGGGCGGATCGTGGACGGCGCCGCCGAGCTGGACGAGTCGATGGTCACCGGCGAGTCCCGCCCGGTGTCGCGGGCGGTCGGCGACCGGGTGGTGGCCGGCACCGTCGCCACCGACTCGGCGATCCGGGTACGCGTCGACGCGGTCGGCGACCAGACCACGCTGGCCGGCATCCAGCGCCTGGTGGCGCAGGCGCAGCAGTCCGGCGGGCGGGCGCAGGTGCTGGCGGACCGCTTCGCCGCCTGGCTCTTCTACCTCGCCACCGGCACCGCGGTGCTGACCGTCCTGGCATGGACTGCGCTGGGCGAGCGGGACGAGGCGGTGGTCCGCACCGTCACCGTCCTGGTGATCGCCTGCCCGCACGCGCTCGGCCTGGCCATCCCGCTGGTGATCGCGCTCTCCACCGCGCTCGCCGCCCGCTCCGGCGTGCTGGTCCGCGACCGGCTCGCGCTGGAGAAGATGCGCACCGTGGACGTGGTGCTCTTCGACAAGACCGGCACCCTCACCAAGGGTGAGCACGCGGTGGTCGGGGTGGCCGCCGCCCCGGGAACCGGCGAGGACGAGGTGCTGCGGCTCGCCGCCGGGGTCGAGGCGGACAGCGAGCACCCGCTGGCCCGGGCGATCGTCGCGGCCGCCGCCGAGCGCGGTGGCCCGGCGGTGGCCGGCGGCTTCCGGGCGCTGCCGGGGCGCGGCGTCCGGGCCGACATCGACGGCACGCCGTACGCGGTGGGTGGCCCCGTGCTCCTGCGGGAACAGGGGCTGGAGCTGCCCGGGGCGCTGGAGCCGGCGGCCCGGCGCTGGGCGGAGCGCGGCGCGGCGGTGCTGCACCTGGTCCGCCTGCCCGACACCGTCCTGGGCCTGCTCGCCCTCGCCGACGAGGTACGCCCCGAGGCGCGGGAGGCGATCGCCCAGCTGCGCGCCGAGGGGGTCCGCAGCATCGCCATGATCACCGGGGACGCCCGGACGGTGGCCGAGGCGGTCGCCGCGGACCTCGGCTTCCGGCCCGGCGTCGACGAGGTCTTCGCCGAGGTGCTGCCCGCCGACAAGGACCAGAAGGTGACCGAGCTGCAACGCCGGGGGCGGCGGGTGGCGATGGTCGGGGACGGGGTCAACGACGCGCCGGCGCTGGCCCGGGCCGACGTGGGGATCGCCATCGGGGCGGGCACCGACGTGGCGATCGAGTCCGCCGGTGTGGTGCTCGCCTCGTCCGACCCGCGCGGCGTCGCCGGGGTGGTCCGGCTCAGCCGGGCGGCGTACCGGAAGATGCGGCAGAACCTGGCCTGGGCGGCCGGCTACAACGTGGTGGCGCTGCCGGTGGCGGCCGGCGTGCTGGCCGGGGCGGGCGTGGCGCTCAGTCCGGCGCTCGCCGCGGCGCTGATGTCCGCCTCGACCATCGTGGTGGCCCTCAACGCCCAACTCCTGCGCCGGGTACGCCTCTGATCGGGGCAGCGGTCGGTTAGCGTGGTCGGGTGCGTGCGGCGACAGCGTGGCCGTCCGGGTGGTGGGCCCGGCTACTGCTGCTCGCCTGCACCCTGCTCGGCCTGGCCGCCATGCACACCATCGGCCACGGCACGCACTCCGCCGCGTCCCACCCCGACGGCCACGCCGCCGGATCGTCGGCCACCGCCACCCTCCCCGAAGCGGTCCTGGCCCCGCCCGCCGCCCTGGCTGACGAGGTCCCGGCCGCCCACGCCGCCGTCGCGCCGGTGTTCGGCGCCGCCTACGCCGCCGTCGCGCCGATGTCGGGCGCCGGCCACGTCGCCGACCTGGCGGCCGGTGACGACTGCGCCGGGGACGGCTGCCGGCGGACCGCCGCCGAGCTGAGCGCGGGTGGCGCGCTGGCGCTTCCGGCCGACCCACCCCGGGACGCCCCGAGCGGCTGGAGTGTCTGCCTGGCGGTGCTCGGTGCCGTCACGGTGGCGCTGCTGCTGGCGGCGCTGCTGCTCCGCCGCGCCCGCCCCGCCGGCGCGACCCGCCGACCGCGCCGGCCCTCGCGCGGGCCCCGCGCCCCGCCGCCGGACCCGGTCGGCCTCCGCCTCGCCACGGTGTCGGTGCTGCGCAGATAGGACGATCCGACGCGGCCACGCCGCGTCCGGAGTCCGTCACGTACGCACTTACACCGAAAGGTCCCCATCGTGTCCACTCGTACCATCGCGCGCCGTACCGCCCTGGCCGGCGTGACCCTCGGCGTCGCTCTCGCCCTGGCCGCCTGTGGCGGCAACGACCACTCGGCCGGTTCCGGCCACGACATGCCGGGCGCGGGCGCCACCGCCGGCCCCTCGGCGAGCGCGTCCGCCGCCTTCGGCGACGCCGACGTGATGTTCGCCCAGATGATGATCCCGCACCACCAGCAGGCGGTACGGATGTCGGAGCTCGCCGACAGCCGTGCGCGGGACCCCGAGGTCAAGCGCCTCGCCGCGGAGATCAAGGCCGCCCAGGCGCCGGAGATCGCCACCATGACCGGCTGGCTCACCGCCTGGGGCCGGCCCGTGCCGTCCGGCAGCCCGTCCGGCGACCACGCGGATCACGGCATGCCCGGCATGATGTCCGACGCCGACATGGGGAAGCTGGCCGACGCCTCCGGCCAGGAGTTCGACCGGCAGTTCCTGACCATGATGATCGCCCATCACGAGGGCGCGATCACCATGGCGAAGGAGGAGCTGGCCAAGGGCGCCAACGCGGACGCCAAGGCGATGGCGCAGCAGATCGTCACCAGCCAGCAGGCCGAGATCGACACCATGCGGAAGCTCCTCGCCCGGAGCTGACCGGTCACCGGCCGGGGCGCCCGGAGCCTCCACCGCTCCGGCGTCCCGGCCGGTCGGCGCGACCTCGCCGCATCCGGCCGGTCACGGCGCGCTGGTACCGGGCCGTCGGTCGGTCAGCCGCGCTTCATCAGGCGACCGACGGCGGCCATCATCTCGGCGGCCATCTCGTCGGCGCGGCCCTCGGCGGCCCCCTCGTGCATGCAGTGCCGGGCGTGGCCGTCGAGCAGGCCGAGGGCCACCTTGTCCAGCGCGGCCTGGATCGCCGAGATCTGGGTCAGCACGTCGATGCAGTAGCGGTCGTCGTCGACCATCTTCTCCACGCCGCGGACCTGGCCCTCGACACGGCGCAGCCGCGCGAGCAGCTGGTCCTTGCTGGCGGTGTAGCCCCGGGTCGGGGTGCTCGGTGTGGTCATGCCAACCAGGATAGCGTACCCCCGGGGGGTATGCTACGGTCCTCGGGAGAGCTACCCCTGGGGGGTATAGCATGAAGACGAGAGGAGAGCGGCCATGGTCACCACCACGTACCAGGTGCAGGGCATGACCTGCGGGCACTGCGTGAACTCGGTCAGCACCGAGGTGAGCGCGATCGAGGGCGTCCGGGACGTCCAGGTGGACCTGGCCTCCGGCCGGGTCACCGTCACCAGCGAGAGCCCGCTGGACACCGACTCCGTCCGGGCCGCCGTCGACGAGGCCGGATACGACCTCGTCGAGGCGTGACGGGGCCACCACCCGAGAGAACCGAGGTACCACGATGAACACGGCGACGAAGCTGAGCGGTTTCGCCCTCGGCCTCGCGGCGGTGTTCGGCGCGGCGTACGGGGCCGGCCACCTGACCGACCCCGTCACGCCCGTCGCCGACGCCCGCCACGACCCCGCCGGTGCCGACCACGGCTCCGACTCGCACGACGCCGACCCCCAGGGCGGTGCCGCCACCGGCGCGGCGGCGCACCTGCCCGGCGGCCTGCTCGTCTCCGACCGCGGCTACACGATGCAGCCGGTGGACGCCCCGACCGGGCAGTTCGCCTTCCGGATCACCGGCCCGGACGGCGCGCCGGTCACCCGGTACGAGGTGGCCCACGACAAGCGGATGCACCTGATCGTCGCGCAGCGCGACCTGTCCGGCTTCCGGCACGTCCACCCCGAGCTGGGCGCGGACGGCACCTGGCGGGTGGACTCCCCGCTGGGCGGGCCGGGCGTCTGGCGCGCCTTCGCCGACTTCACGCCGTCCGGCGGCGAGCCGCTCACCCTCGGGGTCGACGTGGCCGTCCCCGGCCCGCTCCAGCCACGGCCGCTGCCGGCCCCGGCCACCAGCACCACGGTCGACGGCTACACCGTCACCCTCGCCGGCACCCCTGAGCCGGGGCGCACCAGCCGGCTGACCCTGACCGTCAGCCGGGACGGAAAGCCGGTCACCGACCTGGAGCCCTACCTCGGGGCGTACGGGCACCTGGTGGCGTTGCGGCAGGGTGACCTGGCGTACCTGCACGTGCACCCGGAGGGCGTACCCGGTGACGGCCGCACCCCGGCCGGGCCGGCGGTGACCTTCGCCGCCGAGGTGCCCTCGGCCGGCAGCTACCGGCTCTACCTCGACTTCCGGCACGGCGGCGCGGTGCACACCGCCGAGTTCACCGTGCTGGCCGACGCCCAGCCGTCGGCCCCGACGACCGTCCCGGCCGCTCCCACCCCGACCGCCGGCGCCGACCACGGCGCCCCCGGTCACGGGCACAACTGATCGGAGGTGCCGCGATGACCCAGACCGCGAAGTCCCTGCCGGTCGCACCCCACCTGATCGAGCTCGCCATCGGCGGGATGACCTGCGCGTCCTGCGCCGCCCGGATCGAGAAGAAGCTCAACCGGATGGAGGGCGTGACCGCCACCGTCAACTACGCCACCGAGAAGGCCACCGTCCGGTACGCCGACGAGGTCACCCCGGACGACCTCATCGCCACGGTGGAGAAGACCGGCTACACCGCCGTCGTGCCGCCCCCGCCCACCCCGGCGGGTACGGCCCAGCCGGCGACCGAGCCGGCCGACGAGCTGCGCGGCCTGCGGACCAGGCTGTGGGTCTCGGTCGCGCTGACCGTGCCGGTGATCGTGCTGGCGATGGTGCCGGCCTGGCAGTTCACCTACTGGCAGTGGCTGTCGCTGACCCTGGCCGCCCCGGTGGTGGTCTACGGCGGGCTGCCGTTCCACCGGGCCGCCTGGATCAACCTGCGGCACGGCGCGGCCACCATGGACACCCTGGTCTCGCTCGGCACCCTGGCCGCGTTCGGCTGGTCGCTCTGGGCGCTCTTCCTCGGCGACGCCGGGATGCCCGGGATGACCCACCCGTTCCGGCTCGACATCACCCGCACCGACGGGGCCGGCAACATCTACCTGGAGGCGGCGGCCGGCGTCACGGTGTTCCTGCTCGCCGGCCGGTACTTCGAGGCCCGCTCCAAGCGGACCGCCGGCACCGCCCTGCGCGCTCTGCTGGAGCTGGGCGCCCGGGACGTCGCGGTGCTGCGCGGCGGCGTGGAGACCCGGATCCCGGTCGACCAGCTCGCGGTGGGGGACCGGTTCGTGGTCCGCCCCGGCGAGAAGGTCGCCACCGACGGCGTGGTCGACGAGGGCACCTCCGCCGTCGACGCCAGCATGCTCACCGGGGAGTCGGTGCCGGTCGAGGTCGGCCCGGGCGACACCGTGGTCGGCGCGACGGTGAACGCGGGCGGCCGGCTGGTGGTCACCGCCACCCGGGTCGGCGCGGACACCCAGCTCGCCCAGATGGCGAAGCTGGTGGAGCAGGCGCAGACCGGCAAGGCGGCCGTGCAGCGGCTCGCCGACCGGATCTCCGGCGTCTTCGTCCCGGTCGTGATCGCGCTGGCCGTGGCCACGCTGGGCTGGTGGCTCGGCACCGGGGCGGGCCCGACGGCGGCCTTCACCGCCGCGGTCGCGGTGCTGATCATCGCCTGCCCCTGCGCGCTCGGCCTGGCCACGCCGACGGCGCTGCTGGTCGGCACCGGTCGGGGGGCCCAGCTCGGCATCCTGATCAAGGGGCCGGAGGTGCTGGAGTCCACCCGCCAGGTGGACACCGTCGTGCTCGACAAGACCGGCACGGTCACCACCGGCCGGATGACCCTGGTCGACGTGCTCCCCGCCCCGGGAGTCGAGCGCGGCGAGCTGCTCCGGCTCGCCGGGGCACTGGAGGCCGGCTCCGAGCACCCGATCGCCCGGGCGGTCGCGGCGGGCGCCGCCGAGGCGGGCGCGCTGCCGCCGGTCACCGGCTTCGCCAACGCCGAGGGGCTCGGTGTCACCGGCACGGTCGACGGCCACGAGCTGGTCGTCGGTCGGCTCCGGCTGCTGCGCGAGCGGGGCCTGGCCGTACCCGAGGAGGTCGTGCGGGCGGCGGGCGACGCGGAGGCGGCCGGCCGGACGGCCGTGCTGGCCGGCTGGGACGGGCGGGCCCGGGGCGTCCTCGCGGTCGCCGACGTGGTCAAGCCGACCAGCCGGGCGGCGGTCGAGAAGCTGCGGGGCCTGGGGCTGAGGCCGGTGCTGCTCACCGGCGACAACGCCACGGTGGCCCGAGCGGTGGCGGCCGAGGTCGGCATCGACGAGGTGATCGCCGAGGTGCTGCCGGCCGACAAGGTCGACGTGGTCACCCGGCTCCAGGCCGAGGGGCGGACCGTCGCGATGGTCGGCGACGGGGTCAACGACGCCGCCGCGCTCGCCCAGGCCGATCTGGGGCTGGCCATGGGCACCGGCACGGACGTGGCGATCGAGGCGTCCGACCTGACCCTGGTGCGCGGCGACCTCACCGCCGCGGTGGACGCGATCCGCCTCTCCCGGCGGACCCTGGCCGTCATCAAGGGCAACCTCTTCTGGGCGTTCGCCTACAACCTGGCCGCCCTGCCGCTGGCCGCCGGCGGCCTGCTCAACCCGATGATCGCCGGGGCGGCGATGGCCTTCTCGTCGGTGTTCGTGGTGGCCAACAGCCTCCGGCTGCGCGGGTTCCGCCCGGTCGCCTGAGCCGTGAGCGCCGCCGGCCCTGGAGGGCCGGCGGCGCCGGCCATGGGCCGGGTGGTGTCCCGTCGCGGGTCACCGTGGGTGATCACTTGTCGGTGCGGCGTGTTTCCGTGCGGAGCCGGTGGGGTACATCCGGGGCGTCGGAGGAACTGCTACGTGGAGGATCGCATGGGTATCGACGACAAGATCGACAACGCGTCCGAGAACACCGCCGGCAAGATCAAGGAAGGCGTCGGTCGGGCCACCGACGACGAGCGCCTCGAGGCCGAGGGCCGCAACGACCAGGCCAAGTCCAACCTCAAGCAGGCGGGCGAGAAGATCAAGGACGCCTTCAAGAGCTGACGTACGCTTCCGCACGCCGGGCCGACGATCCGTCGGCCCGGCGTGCTGCGTGCCACACCGGCCCGGCCCGGTCGTCGGTGCCGCGAGCCTCGGCGGCACTGTCGAGCCCGACAGCGGACGGTGACCGGAGTCCATGCCGGAGCAGAATGCGCGGACGACCCCGGGGCGGGCAGGGCTCCCGCGTGTCCCGGGGACGACCGGGGTCGTTGCCAGGACAGCGTCCGCCGCGTCCCGACCAGAAGCGGCCGGGGTCGGGCGTTCCCGCCCACCCACCGGCCGACCCCTACCGTCCACAGGAGACGGCCGACACCCGAACGGGGAAGTCATGATCCGACGCTCCGCCGCCGCGCTCGCCCTGGCCTGCGTGGCCCTCACCACCGGTTGCCAGCAGGCCGGGGACGACGCCGCCGACCCACAGGCCGCGCCGGCCACCGCGAGCGCCACCCCCGCCGCGACCCTCGTGCCGACCGCCAGCCCCAGCGCGTCGCCGAGCGGCCCGAGCGCCGCCAACACCGCCGCCGTCTGCCGCAAGGTCGATCAACTGATCATCGAGGGCAGCCGGAAGATCGCCGACGACTCGGCGGCGGCCACCCGCCGTCAGCTCACCCCGGAGCAGCTCAACGGCGAGCTCAAGGGCAGTCTCGCCGCGCTCGCCGACGACGTGCGGGAGCAGGCCGCCAACGCGGAGGACCCGCGGATCAGGGACCTGGTGACCGACGCCGCGAAGCAGATCGACACCGGTGCCCGGGCGGACAGCCCGGCGACCTGGATGGCGACGGGCTTCGTCCGGATCCCCGAGCGGCTCACCCGCGACTGCCACGTCTGACGGGCGTACCCCTCAGCGTCGTACCCGGTAGGTCAGGTGGGTGACCGTCGGGCCGGCCACCACCGACACCTGCTCCAGCCGAGGGTCGCCGACGTCGTCGAAGAGCCGTTCGCCACCCCCGAGCACGATCGGGACGAGGTGCACCTGGAGGGTGTCCAGCAGCCCGGCCGCCAGGCACTGGTTGACCGTGCTCGCGCCGCCCGCCACCGAGACCACCCGGTCGCCGGCCGCCTCCCGGGCCTGCCGCAGCGCGGCGGACAGCCCCTCGGTGACGAACCGGAACTCCGTGCCACCCTTCATGGTCAGCGGCTCGCGGGGATGGTGGGTGAGCACGAAGACCGGCGTCCGGAACGGCGGGTCATCGCCCCACCAGCCGGTCCAGTCGAGGTCCCACGGCCCGTCGCCGCCGCCGAACATCCGGCGTCCCATCACGTACGCCCCGACGTCCCGGGTCATCTCGTCGACCACCTCGGCGTCGACGCCGCGCTCCCCGCCGGCCAGCCCGTGCTGCTCCCGCCAGGCGTCCAGCCCGAAGAACCACTCGTGCAGGCGCAGCCCGCCCCGGCCCAGCGGGTCCTGCCGGCTCTGGTCCGGCCCCGCCACGTACCCGTCCAACGACATCGATATCTGACAGCTCACCGTAGCCATGCGGGGTGGACTCCCGTCGTCGCGGGAACTCATCGGTCGCCCGTCAGCCGGGCCGCGCGGACCTCCAGGTAGCGCCGCTCCGGCAGGCTGGTGGTCCGCCGGGCGGCCAGCAGGTACGCCTCCCGCGCCGCCTGCCGCTCCCCGGCCCGCTCCAGCAGGTGGGCCCGGACGGCGGCCAGCCGGTGGTGGCCGGCGATCCGCTCGTCGGCGTCGAGCGGGGCGAGCAGGGCGAGCCCGGCGCGCGGACCGTCCACCATGGCCACCGCGACGGCCTGGTTGAGAGTGACCATCGGGTTCGGCGACACCGCCGCCAGCACCCGGTAGAGCGCGACGATCTGCCGCCAGTCGGTCTCCTGAGCCGAAGGCGCCTCGGCGTGCACCGCCGCGATCGCCGCCTGGAGCTGGTACGGGCCGGGCGGCGACCAGGTCAGCGCCTCGGTCACCAGGGCCACCCCCTCGGCGACGGCGCTCCGGTCCCACCGGCTCCGGTCCTGCTCGGCGAGCGGGACCAGTTCCCCGCCCGGCCCGGTCCGCGCGGGCCGGTGCGCGTCGGTGAGCAGCATCAGCGCGAGCAGGCCGGCCACCTCGCCGTCGTCGGGCAGCGCCCGGCGCAGCTGGCGGGTCAGCCGGATCGCCTCCCCGGTCAGCTCGGCCCGGTGAAGGTCTGCGCCGCTGGAGGCGGTGTAGCCCTCGTTGAAGATCAGGTACAGCACGTGCAGCACGGTGCGCAGCCGCTCGTCCCGCTCGGCGGGCGACGGCATGACGAACCGCGCGCCGGCCGCCTCGACCCGCTGCTTGGCCCGGCGGATGCGTTGGCTCATGGTCGGCTCCGGCACCAGGAACGCCTGGGCGATCTGGGCGGTGCTCAGCCCGCCCACCGCGCGCAGGGTCAGCGCCAGCTGCGCCGACCGGGGCAGCGCCGGATGGCAGCAGAGGAACAGCAGGGTGAGGCTGTCGTCGCCGGTGGACGGTGCCTCGTCGGCGGCCGGGGCGACCGCCGCGTACGCCGGCTCCCGGAGCGCGACGGCGACCTCGCGGTCCCGGCGGGCCCGCTCGCTGCGCCACTCGTCGGTCAGCCGACGGCCGGCGACGGTGAGCAACCACGCCCGTGGATTGTCCGGCACGCCCTGCTCCGGCCACTGGGTGGCGGCGGCCAGCAGCGCCTCCTGCACCGCGTCCTCGCAGGCGGAGAAGGCGCCGTGCCGGCGGACCAGGATGCCGAGGACCTGCGGCGCGAGCGCACGCAGCAGGTCCTCCACCTCCCGGAGCGTCACATCTCGGTCCCGGCCTCGTCCATCACCGGACGCACCTCCAGCACGCCGAAGCCCATCCGGACGTCGGGCCAGCGCGCGGCGATCTCGACGGCCCGCTCCGGGCTGTCGCAGTCGACCATCAGGTAGCCGGCGAACTGCTCCTTGCTCTCCATGAACGGCCCGTCTGTCACCTCGGGGCGCTCGCCCCGGAGCTGGACCGTCCGGGTCTGCGACGGGTCGGCCAGCGCCTGGCCGCCGACCAGCTCGCCGGTCCCGGTCAGCTCCTTCATGATCTCGTCGACCTCGCCGAAGAGCGCGGTGCGCTCCTGCTCGGAGAGGCCCTCGACGAAGCCGGGCCGGTTCCAGATCAGCAACATGTACTTCACGTGGTGCTCCTGACCTCGCGTGGCCACGCCGTTCGTGGCCCTCGGTGACTGGTCGGAGCCGGCCCCCGTGGATCCGACACCGCCGCTGCGAAGATTCTGCCCGAGCGGTCAGCGCCGGCCGGGCAGCGGCCGGGCGGGCGGCGCGGCGGCGGCCAGCGACGCCCGATCGGCCGCTGAGGTGCCGGAGTGCCAGCCGTCGGCGTCCCGGATGGTCAACCGTGCCCGGGTGACGCCGGGGAAGAGCGTCTCCATCCGCTCCCGGACCGCGTCCGAGCGGGCGGCCAGCACGGGGAGCAGCCGTTCCGGCCCGGTCGCCTCGGCCGCCTGCCGGTCGGCCGCCTCCGTCGCCGCCCGCAGCCGTTCCCCGATGCGCAGGGCGAACGCGTGCAGGAACGACTCGTCGTACGCCTTGGTCCGCCGGCTGCTGCCCCGCCCGCGCTCGGCGCGGCCGCGCAGCATCGCGGCGGTGGCCTGCACCAGCAGCGACGTGTAGAGCAGCTCGACCGCCTCCAGGTCGCCCGCGAAGCCGAGCACGGTGGCGAAGCCCAGATCGTCGTTCCAGACCGACTCGCACCGGTTCGCCGTCGCCACCTCCTGCACCAGCAGCGCCTTCGCTCCCGCGTACGGGGCGTCGGTGCTCAGGCGCATCCCGTCGGGCCGGTCGGGGCGTTCGGCGGTGGCCTCGACCAGCGCCCGGTCCAGGCTGTGCCGGGCGATCAGCTCCTGCGCCTTGCCGGTCAGCGCCTCCGCCTCGGCCGGGAAGGTGGTCGACTCGGCCTTGGCCAGCAGCGCGCGGACCCGGTCGAGCATCGGGGAGCCGGTGCGCCCGGCAGCGCCGCGCCGGGCGACGGTCGTCCCGCCCCCGCCGGGCGGCGGGCGCAGCATCGCGACCGGCGGCAGGCTGTCCAGCAGGGCCAGCACCTCGACCGCGTCGCGCAGCGCGGTGATCCGGTCCTCACCCTCGCGGGCGGCCCAGCGGCCCAGCCAGCCGGCGTCGTCGTCCCACCACACCCGGGCGGCCAGCCCGTCGAGCTGCTCGTCCCACCACGGCGGGACGTCGCCGGCCGGTGTCCGGTGCTCGGCGGCCAGCGCGTCGCGGACCAGCCGGCCGGCGCGCGCGCCGAGGCGACGGGTCGCCATCCGGGCCACGTCGACCGGCTGCCAGCCGCGCGGCCAGAGCCGGGCGAGAGCGCCCGCCAGGCGGTCGAGGAGGGCGGCGTCCACCGCCGCCGCGCCGTCCGTGGCGCCGGTGCCGACGACGAGCCGGTCCAGCTTCCGCTCCGCGTCGCGTACGTCGGTGCCGCGCACCGCCGCGACCGCGGCGGCGATGAGGGCGTCGGCGTCCGGCACGGGTGGTCCTTCCTGAGGGGGAGACGCCCGGGTGATGTCCGGATCGTCGGGAGTGTCTGTCGGCAACGGTACCGGGTGCGGATTCGACGACCGGATACTCATCCGCCCGGGCCCCGTTCGCGTACTCCTGCCCGAGCGGATGGAGGTCGAGGGTGACAAGCCTGACGGTGAGCGGGGCGACCGACCGGGGCCGGCACCGTGGTCGGCGCGGGACCCGGGCGGGCGTCCTGGTGCTGGCGCTGGTGGTGGTCGCCGGCCTGGGCGGCGGTGCCTGGGCGGCCCGGCGCGGCGGGCTCGATCTCGGCGGCCTGGTCGGTGACGTCCGCCGCGCGCCCGCGCCGGCCCGCGCGGCGGTGGCCGCCGCGCCGGCCGACGCCCCGCCCCCGGGCCGGCCGGCGGCGACCCCCACCGCCCGCGCCCTGCGCTACCCCGACCGGGGTACGGGCACCTGGCGGACCGCCACCGCGCAGGGCGCGGTGGCCGGGCGCGCGGGCGAGCTGCTGCGGTACCGGGTGGCGGTCGAGGGCGGCATCGACGAGGTGGACGTGGAACGGTTCGGCCGGGAGGTGGCCGTGATGCTCGCGGACCGCCGGGGCTGGACGGGCGGGGGGCGGTGGCGGCTGCAACGGGTCGGCCCGTCCACCCCGGCCGACTTCACCGTGCTGCTGACCACCCCGGCGACCCGCGCCGACCTGTGCGGGGACGCCGACGACCGCTACACCTCCTGCCGCAACGGCGACCGGGTGGTCGTCAACGTGGCCCGCTGGGCGCGCGGGGTGCCCGGATTCGGCGGCGACCTGGCGACCTACCGGGCGTACGTGCTCAACCACGAGGTGGGCCACCGGCTCGGCGCGGGGCACGAACTGTGCCCGACGCGCGGCGCGCCGGCCCCGGTGATGCAGCAGCAGACGCTGGGGCTGCACGGCTGCGCGCCGAACGCCTGGCCGTACGTCGACGGCACCCTCTACAGCGGCCCGCCGGGGGAGTACGACGACCCGGTGCCGACCGGGGACTGACCTGCGCCCGTCCCGCCCACGGGACGGACGCGTGCGTTCCCGGACCGGTGCGGCTAGGCTCGATGCGCTGGTCTCTGCCTTCTGCTACGAGGGAACGGGCCCGGTGGGCGTAGGGAGCAGTGCAGTGCACACCGAGCACGGGCACCTCGTGTCGACATCGGCGCGGGGCCTCCGGATCACCCTCACGAACACCGCCGGCGAACTCCTGCGGGTGAGCGTCGCCGGCGAGGTGGACCTCGCCACCTCCGGCGAGCTGCGCGCGGCGCTGGACGCCGTGCTGGCCGACCTTTCCGACACCCCGGTCGAGGTGGACCTCACCGACGTGCCCTTCCTGGATTCCTCCGGCGTGCACGTCCTGCTCGACGCGCACGCCCTGGCCGCCGCCCGGGGCTGCCCGCTGGTCGTGGCCCACGTGCGACCCGTCGTCCGTCGGGTCCTGGAGATCACCGGGGTGCTCGCCCTGCTCGGGCTTTCTCCGGCTGGTCGGTGACGCTCAGCTCGCCGGTCTCCACCAGCTCGCGCGCCACGTCGACCAGCTTGACGTTGATCCGTTGGCTCGCCGTCACCAGCAGCTGGAAGGCCTGGTCGCCGGTGAGCCGGTGCCGCTCCATCAGGATGCCCTTGGCCTGGCCGATCAGGTCGCGTACGTCCAGCGCCCGGCTCAGCTGGTCCAGCCGGCGGGCGTCGGCGACCGCCACGGCGGCGTGCGCGGCGAAGAGGAGCCCGACCCGCTCCGACTCGTCGGTGAAGGCGTGCGGCTCGCATGCGTAGAGGTTGAGCGCGCCGAGGTTGTCCCGGGCGACGTAGAGCTGGAACGACAGCATGCTGCCCACGCCCAGCTCCCGCGCCCGGACGATGAACTTCGGCCAGCGCTCCTCGGTCGCCATGTCGGGCAGCCGGACGGTCCGCTCGGTGTACGCCGAGGTGAGGCAGGGGCCCTCGCGGGTCTCGTACTGCGCCCGGTCGATCCGCTGGACCACCTCGCCGGTGGCGGCCGGGGTGCTCACCCGGCGCCGCCCCTCGATCTCGGTGATCCCGGCGTGCCAGGCGCCGGGCACGGTGTCGACGGCCGCCCGCACGATGGCCCGGAGGGTGTCCTCCACCGTCCGCTCGCCCTGGAACTCGCGGGCGAGCACGGCGAGCCGGGCGGCGAGCCCGTTGCCGCCGGTCCTGTCGTCCCGGCCGGCGGAAGAGGCCGCGGCGGAACGGGTGAGTGGTTGATCGTTGGCCGGCACGGTGCCTCCTCCCCACCGCATGCGGGGGTTCCGGCACGCCACCGCCCCCGACGCGGTCACTGACGAAATCGCCGGTACCCAGGCGCGTTCGCCGTCAATCCCGTCGGTGATCAGGCCAACGACGGTCCGGCCGGACCGTGCCAGCGCACCAGCAGCACGGTGGCGTCGTCGCCCAGCTGGTTCTCCTGGTACGCGAGGATCGAGTGCACCAGGCGGCGGGCGGTCTCCGGCAGCGGCAGGTCGTCGGCCAGCGCCCGGACCGCGCAGTCGACCAGCCGGTCCACCCCGAAGGCCTCGCCGTCGGTGGAGCGCGCCTCAGTGATTCCGTCGGTGTAGAAGAGCACGTCGTCCCCCGGCTCCAGGGCCTCCTCGATCACCACCGGGGCCCGGTGCTCGCCGAGAGTGACCGGCAGCGCGGTCGGGGTGGGCAGCACGGTCGCCACCCGGCCCCGGCGCAGCACCAGGCCGCTCGGGTGCCCGGCGGAGATCACCCGCAGCCGGCCGCTGCGCTGGTCGAGTTCGGCCAGCACGCCGGTGATCAGGCCCCGCCGGTCGTGGTCGCGGACCGCGGTGTCGATGTGGTGGTAGGTGGCGATCAGGTCGTGACCGGCCCGCCGGGCGTTGCGGTACGCGGCCAGCGCGAGGCTGGCGAGGATCACCGCCCGCATTCCGCCGTGCGAGCCGTGCCCCACCGCGTCGAAGAGCGCCAGGTGGGCGAGGTCGCCGTTGACGGCGTAGTCGAAGGCGTCCCCGCCCACGTCGTAGCTGGGCTCCAGGATGCCGCTGATGGTCATGCTGCCGGTGGAGAAGCTCAGCGGCGGCAGTTGGGCGCGGAGCATCTCGGCGGCCAGCCGCATCGGTTCCCGGCGGCGTACCCGCTCCACGGTGTCGCTGTAGCTGGACCGGGTGACCACCAGCTCCGCCAGCAGCGCGCAGGCCGCCTCGAACTCAGCGACCCGGTCGGCGGGGACCGGTTCGGCGGAGACCACCTCGACCACGCCCATCCGTTCCAGCCCGTCCAGCAGTGGCACCCAGAGCCGCGCCGCCCCGGGCCCGCTGTCGGCGGCGTACGGACGCATCGTCGCGTAGGCCCGTCCGGCGAGGGTGCCGTCGACGGCCAGCGGAGCCGTGTCGGCGGGGCGGTCGTCCATCGGCAACAGCTCCCGCTGCTCGTGGTCGACCAGGTGGATGCGCATGTCGGTGGCACCGAGCTGCGCGGCCATCCGTCGGGCCAGCAGCGGCAGGTCCTCCGGACGGGCGTGGTGGGAGTGGCGCAGCAGTCCGTGCAGCGCTTCCCGCTCGGCCATCGCTCTCCTCCCGCTCTCGGCCATCCTGTAAGTGCCGGTTCCGGGTACCCCGCCGGCCGTCGCTCGAACGCTGGGCCGTCAGCTCAGGGGGAACGAGGCCCAGATGTTCTTCGTGCGGTCGGTGGCGTACCAGCCGACGTCCAGCGAGAGGGCCTCGGCGATCTGCAGGCCCCGGCCGCCGGCCCCCATCGGGCGGGTGTCGACCAGTTCCGGGATGGTGCTCAGGTCGTGGTCGGCGACGTCCAGGATGAACCGGTCCTCGGTGACCAGCAGGCGCACGATGGTCGGCGGGATGCCGTGCCGCAGCGCGTTGGTGGCCAGTTCCGTGGCGACCAGGACGATCAGCTCGGGGACCTCGTCGAGCTGCTCCCCGGCGAGCAGTTCCGCACCGGTCAGCGCCTGGTGCAGGGAGGCGCGCAGGCCGCGCAGGTCCGCCGGCCCGGACAGCTGCCACCGCCGCAGCTCGGTGGCCTGCGGCGACGGGGGTGAGGTACGCAGCTGTGCCATGATCCCGGTTTACCCTCGGTATCCGCGTCCTAAGCCGCTCTCGGCGGTGTCGTGACCCGGGCACGTGAGCCGCCGCGGGCCGCGGCTCCGGCCTGCGCGAACCCCGGCCGGTGCGCCGTTGTTCTACGCTCCTCTATGTGAGCGAGCTCATTCCGGAACCGGTTCACCCGGGACAGATCCGCACCTCCGACGCCGACCGGGAGCGGGTCGCGGCCGTGCTGCGGGCGGCGGCGGCCGAGGGCCGGCTGGACCTCAGCGAGCTGGACGAGCGACTGGGCCACGTCTACGCCGCCCGCACCTACGCCGAGCTCGAACCGCTGACCCGGGACCTCCCGGCCGCGGGATCGCCGCTGTTCGGTGTCCCGACGCCGGCGTACGCCGCCGGGGCGCCGGTGTCGCGCAGCGGCTACGCCCTGGCGGGCAAGTTCGAACGGTCCGGCCCGTGGAGCGTCGGCCCCGAGTTCACCTGTGTGGCGTTCTGGGGCGGCGGACTGGTCGACCTGCGCGAGGCGATCTTCACCGTCGGCGCGGTGCGGATCAGGGCGTACGCCCTGATGGGAGGCCTGGAGATCTGGGTGCCCGAGCGGGCCACCGTGCACGTGACCGGGGTCGGGGTGATGGGCGGCTTCGACCACCGGGCCAGCGGGCCGGGCGCGCCGGGCGCCCCGACGGTCACCGTGGGCGGGTTCGCCCTCTGGGGCGGGGTGGCGATCAAGCGCAAGCCCTCGGAGCGGGAGATCAGGCTGCGCAAGCAGGAGAAGAAGCGCAGGAAGCTGGAGGGATTCCCGCCCGGGTCCGACGACTGACGATCCGCCCGCCGCCGGACCCGGAGTCCGGTTCCGCGAGCCGCCGGACCCCGGGCTGGGCGGCCTGGCCAGCCGATCGAGCCGCCGGACGTGGGCCACCGGGCAGTGCCAACTGGCCGCCGGTTGAGATACCGTCGCGAGGTGATCGTCGAGGAGCATTGGTGGAACGGGGACGCGACGGCACGCGGGCGTCGCGACGTGTTCATCCGCAGCGATGGGCTGCGGTGGGAGGTACAGGCACAGATCGGTGGCGCGTACGGCCGGTCGAAGGTGCAGGAGTGTCCGAGTCGTACCTCGGCGAGCATCCTCGCCGGGGCGTGGCGCGGAGGCAATCCCGCCTGGCGCGAGCTGCCCCGCTGAGCGGGGGCACGTTGCCGCGGGACTGACGCAGGGCCCCGCCGGCGCACCGGTCCGCAGGTCGGATCCGCGGCGGCGGGTGTCGCGTCACCCGCTGACCCACCCCGGTCACCGTCCGTCGGGCCCCGGTCACCGTTAGGGCCGGCGCTCCCGCCGGCCCCCGGTTCGTCGAGCTGCTGCTCGGTCGGGGTCGTGCCAGCCAGTGAGATCATCACCAATGCCGTGCGGTACGGCCCGCCCCCGCTGTGCCTGCAGGTCAGCCTCTCCGCCGACCGGGTCCTGGTGGAGGTCACCGACTCGAACCCGGTGGTGCCGGTACTCGCCCGTCCGGATTTCGAGGCCCTCGGCGGGCGCGGGATGTGGTTGATCGACACTCTCGCCGCCGCCTGGGGCGCCCATCTGCAGCCTCCGGGAAAGATCGTGTGGTGCGAGGTGAGCATCGGCCCGGACCAGCACCGCCGCCCCGGCGCTCCCGGCCGTGATCAGGAGCGGTGAAACGCGCTGCAACTCGGCCCGGACGTGCTCGTAGCGGTCCGGGTGGGTCTGGTAGCGGCGGCGTTCGAGCAGCCCGTTGGCGGTGAGCGTCCTGAGGCGGATGGTCAGGATGCTGGAGGAGATCCGCAGATTCCCCTGGAACTGGTCGAACCGGGTGTAGCCGTCGAAGGCGTCGTGCAGGATCAGCAGCGTCCACCATTCGCCGACCACGCCGAGGGTCGCCGAGAGCGGGCACTCCCGGTCCTCCAGCCGGACCTTGCCTGCCATGCTCACCGGCCGACGTCGCCTCGCGCTGCCCGCCGGCCGTCGTGCGTCTTCCCTGGAGGCTGTCATGACCGACACACCCGAGATCATCAGTCGCTACTTCGCGCTCGCCGGTCAGCCGGACCGGGACGCCTACTTCGCGCTCTTCGCCGACGACGCCCTGGTCGAGGACGAGGGGAGGCAGCACCGGGGGATCGAGGCCATCCGCGCCTGGCGTGCGGAGACGCCCCTGGTGTCGTACGAGATCACCGACGTCGAGCAGACCTCGGAGGGCACGGTGGTCACCGCCACGATCAGCGGTGACTTTCCCGGCAGCCCGGTGGCCGGCCTGCGCTTCCGCTTCGAGGAGTACGACGACCGGCACATTCGCCGGCTGCGTATCGCGCCCTGACTACGAGCGGGGGCGGCATCTGTCGCCACCCGCAGAGATCCGGCGCAGGTGCCGACTCGTGGTGAGGTGCGTTGCCGTGCGCGGTGTGCCTGCGATGCGGGCCGTACGTCGGCGGGCGGGGCAGCGCTCGCTTCGGCTCAGGAGGAGACTCGTTCCGTAGCCCGGGGATCTGCTGGAGGTTGGATCGTGGACGACGTACCGGCCCACTACGCCGACGCCTGGAGCGCCGACCGCACGCGTCAGAACGCCGCCTACACGGCGCTGATGGAGGCGACGAGCGGGCCGGTGCCGTGGGCCGAACACGTCTGGGACGACCTCGTCGGCCACCTGAAGGACGCCGACAACCACAACCGGGCGATCGCCGCGCAACTGCTCTGCAACCTCGCCGCACACCACCCGTCAGCGCCGGTCCTGCGGGACCTGGACGCGCTGATGGCGGTCACGAAGGACGAGCGGTTCGTGACCGCCCGCCACGCCCTCCGGTCACTGTGGAAGATCGGGCTGGCGGGCCAGACGCAGCGCCGGGCCGTCGTGACGGCCCTCGACCGGCGGTACCGGGAAGCCGCCGACGAGAAGAACGGCACCCTGGTACGCAGTGACATCGTCGAAGGGCTGCGGCACCTGCACGACGCGGTCGGGGACCCGGACGTCGAGCAGACCGCACGCCGGTTGATCGACGCCGAGACCGACTTGAAGTACCAGCGCAAGTACCGCAGGCACTGGCGCTGACGGAGTGTGTGACGGCCGCCCGGCCGGACCGGCGGCCGCGCGGCTAAGCGGCTGAGTGGCCGTCAGGACCGGCCTCGCGGATCTCCCCGACGAGCGTGTCGAGTGCCCGCGTGCCCGGGCGGCGCAGACCACGCGGGCGCCTTCGGCGGCGAACGCGAGGGTTGGTGGAAGGTCTACGTCGCCCTTGCCGGCCCACCCCCGCTCTCGCCCGGCGGGCACCCGCGCCTGACGCCGTTCGCCGCGGTCACCGCTGATGGGACCGGAGCAGCGAGCGCAGGGTGTTGCGGCCGGCGGCCACCGCCGTCACCGGCACCAGGAAGTTCTCGGTGAACAGCTCGCTGCGGGCCAGCAGCAGCGCCACGAACCCGATGCCGAAGGCGAGGCCGGCGAGCAGGGGCTGCCCGGTTGCCTGCGTGACCAGGAGGTAGGCCAGCACACCGGTGCCGACGTCGAGGCCGCCGAGGATCCCGGTGACGATCAGCGGGGCCCACGGGCGTGCCAGCCGGGTGGCGCCTTCCTCGACCACGCGGTCGAACGCCTGGGCCACCTCCGGCTCGGAACCGGTCCACCGATCTTTCCTCACATCACGGCCTGCCCGTCACAGTTGATGGCGGCTGCGGGGTGTCTTCGGTCAGCGCGACCGGTTCCGGCAGGCAGGTCAGGTCCTACGGAGGGTCAGACCTCCATCACCCCGGCCGCTCCGGCGGGACCCAGCAGGACGGGCCGGCACCACACCCCGCGCCGGTTCCACGGAGCCGACACCGGCCGTCCCCCGAATCAGCCTTCTTCCTCGTCCTTGCCCTGCGGGCGTCGCCACCGGTCGCTGCCGCGGTCGTCGGGGCTGCGCTGCCCACCCCACGGGTCGCGGCCGGGCTCCTCGGTGTGGTCGAAGGAGGGCCGCCGGATCTGGTCCGGGTCCGGCACGTCCACCGGACGCGCCCCGGACTCGGGGGCCGGATGGTAGTCGGTCGTCTCCTGCGGCCCGTGCGCGCCCTCGGCGCTCGGCGACTCGGGCATCGGCCGCTCGCGGTGCAGCTCCTCGCGCAACGTCTGCGGCGGCTTGGTGTCGCGCTGCGGCAGGTCCCGGCCGAGGTCGGCGACGAGATGGCCGTACTTGGCGTCGAAGGCGGGGCGCTCGGAGCGGATCCGGGGCATCCGGTCGAAGTTGCGCAGCGGGGGCGGGCAGGTGGTGGCCCATTCCAGGGAGTTGCCGAAGCCCCAGGGGTCGTCCACGGACACCTTGGCTCCGTACCGCCACGACTTCCAGGCGTTCCAGATGAAGAACAGGGTGGAGACGCCGAGGATGAACGACCAGACGGTGGAGAACGTGTGCATCCAGGTGAAGCCGTCCTCCTCCAGGTAGTCCGAGTAGCGGCGGGGCATGCCCTCCGCCCCGAGCCAGTGGTGGATCAGGAACGTGCCGTGGAAGCCGAGGAACATCGTCCAGAAGTGGATCTTGCCGAGGCGTTCGTCCATGAGCCGGCCGGTCATCTTCGGCCACCAGAAGTAGAAGCCGGCGAAGAGCGCGAACACCACGGTGCCGAACACGACGTAGTGGAAGTGGGCGACCACGAAGTAGCTGTCGTGGACGTGGAAGTCCACGGGTGGGCTGGCCAGCAGCACTCCGGTCAGCCCGCCGAGCAGGAAGGTGACCAGGAAGCCGATGGAGAACAGCATCGGCGTCTCGAAGGTGAGCTGCCCCTTCCACATGCTGCCGAGCCAGTTGAAGAACTTCACCCCGGTCGGTACGGCGATCAGGAACGTGGTGGCGGCGAAGAACGGCAGCAGCACCTGGCCCGTGGTGAACATGTGGTGCGCCCAGACGATCATGGAGTAGCCGGCGATGAAGATGGTGGCGCCGACCATGCCCTTGTAGCCGAACAGCGGCTTGCGGGAGAAGACGGGGATGACCTCGGTGACAATGCCGAAGAACGGCAGCGCGATGATGTAGACCTCGGGGTGGCCGAAGAACCAGAACAGGTGCTGCCAGAGCATCGGCCCGCCGGTCTCGGGGTCGAAGACGTGGGCGTCGAGTAGCCGGTCGGCCATCAGCGCCAGCAGGGCGGCGGCGAGCAGGGGAAAGACGAAGATCACCAGCACGCTGGTGATCAGCATGTTCCAGGTGAAGATCGGCATCCGGAACATGGTCATGCCTGGGGCCCGGAGGGTGAGGATCGTGGTGATCAGGTTGACGGCGCCGAGGATCGTACCCAGCCCGGAGACGACCAGGCCGACGACCCACATGTTCGCGCCCGGTCCGGGGGAGTGCTCGGCGCTGCTCAGTGGGGTGTAGGCCGTCCAGCCGAAGTCGGCCGTACCGCTGGGCGTCAGGAATCCGCCGAGGACCATCAGCCCGCCGAAGAGGTAGAGCCAGTAGGCGAGGGCGTTGAGGCGGGGGAACGACACGTCCGGCGCGCCGATCTGGATCGGCACGATGTAGTTGGCGAACCCGAACGCCGCCGGGGTGGCGAACAGCAGCAGCATCACCGCGCCATGCGAGGTGAACAGCTGGTTGTACTGCTCGGCGGAGAGGAACTGCAGGCCGGGCCGGGCCAACTCGCCCCTGATCAGCATCGCCTGCACGCCGCCGATCACGAAGAATGCGAACGAGGAGAGCAGGTACAGCAGGCCGATCTGCTTGTGATCGGTCGTAGCCAGGAACTTGATCAGTGAAGCGCCGGGCAGCGGGCGCCGCACCGGCCCCGGGTAGCCGCCGAACGCGGTGGGGACGAGGATCGCCGGTCCATGATCTCGTGCCGGCAGCGCCGTACGCTTCGACATCTCTCCGCCTCGTGGTCGTCTCAGTGATGGGGTGACCGCCCATATGCCATCTAACCGACGGGAAGCTCGTATTTCCGGCGTACGGTAGAGGTGGTGCCAGATGACCGGCTGGTTTCGCCGGGTTGATCACCGGCGCCTTCCCGGTCGCCGCGCTGCCCTGCCGCCCGCCGCCGCGCTGGCGGGGGCACGCAGCACCGATCACTGCGAGGCGCTGGGGGCAGCGGATTCTGGCGAGCGAGGGCCGGACGCATCATGTGTGCTCCGTCGGTCCGCGAGCACGGGAGGGCACTCCTGATCACTCGTGGGCGTCCGCTGGCAGGTGAGCTGTGCCCTCGCGCCCTCGCGCCCTCGTAGCTCAGGGGATAGAGCATCGGTTTCCTCAGACGGTGCTCTGACCGTAATGACAGGTGGACTACCTGCCGCTTTCCTGTCTTCGCCTCCAGGGGGCTGGTCGCACAGGTCTGTCGCTGTGCTCGCTTGCTGGAGGTCAGCAGGAGGCCCGAAGGTCATGCCACGCCGACGAGTAGCTGCTAGAGCGGGCGCTGCCGGACTACGACGACTGTGTCATGGCCGAGGCCGCAGCCACGCTACGGCTTGCCGACCTCGACGACGACTGACAGTCCTGCGCCCAGTGGGGCGTCGGGCGGGCTTGGTCTCGGGAGCCCCTAGCCGCCCTCGCGATTGAGCCCGGGTCGAGCGGCCGAATGGTGCAGCGCTTCGGCCGCTTCGGTGCTGCTCGCATCGGTGTCCGCCGGTGTACTCTGCCGCGACATACAAGTTGATCACGGGGGTGGTCGGTGACGACCGTATCTGTCCTGGCGCGTCTGGCGCTCGTACCCCTGCTCGGCGCGGGCCTGATGGCCCCAGCGGGATCTCCCGCCGGCGCGGTGCCCACGCGGGCGGCCGAGACAACAGCGATCGCGTCCGAGCTGCACGTCAGCAACCAGTACTGCACGCCGGGCGGGGTGACCGACGGCAGCATGGAGCATCCGTTCTGCACCATCTCCGCTGCCGTCGCGGTGGTCCAGCCGGGCCAGACGGTACTGGTGCGGCCGGGCAGCTACCCGGAGACCGTGACGATCACCCGGTCCGGCTCGGCCGAGGCACCGATCACCGTCCGGGGCGTCGCCACGCCCAATGGGTACGCCCGGGTCGGCAAGTACAACATGGACCTTCCGGTCGAGGGGACGATCCTGGCGTTGAACGGTGTGCACGACGTTCGGGTCGAGGGCTTCCGGCTCCTGGGCGCCCGGGGTGCCGACGTCGTCACCGTCGCCGGTTCCAGCCGGGTGACGCTCGACGGGCTCTCCGTCGACCAGGGCAGCTCAGCGGCGGGCATCCGAATCACCGGTCCGGCCCAGGACCTGACAGTCAGCCGCACCTACGTCGACGTCGGTGACCTGCCTGGCTTGACCGTGGAACCAGGCGTTCGTGATCTGACCGTCACCGCCAGCCAGTTCGGCCGGCAGGGCATCGCCGCCACCGACGCGCCGGGCCTGACCCTTACCGGCAACACGTTCTTCAGCCTGTGCCGCGAGGCGATCGCCGTGGCCGGCGCCTCAACGGGGGCCTCGATCAAGAACAACGCCGTCCAGGACGCGGTGATCAGCGGCAGCCTCTGCGCAGGCCGGCTCCTCTCCATCTCTGCGGAATCCGTGCCGGGCACTGAGGTCGACTACAACATCATCGATCCGCGCGGTGGGCGGGCACCGTACCGGTGGGCCGGCGTCGACCACCCGGACCTCGCGTCGTTCCAGCAGGCCACCGGCCTGGCCGGGCACGACCTGGCGGCGGATCCGCAGATCCGTCCAAGCCCGTATCCGAACGGCCGCCCCTACTACGCGATGTCGATCTATTCTCCCGCCCGCGACTCGGCGGACGACTCCGCCCCGGGTGCCAGCGATCGGGACCTGCTCGGCAATCCGCATGCCGACGATCCGACGCAGCCCAACACCGGCGCCGGGACCGGCTTCCGTGACCGGGGCGCCGTCGAGTTGCAGCACGGCAAGTCCCTCGCCACCGCCACGCTCCAGCCGAAGAGCGGCGGAGGCCCGCTCGACGTGGTGGCCGGCGTGACCGCGTCGACCGGCTGGCCGACGGACGGCACCCGGGGCCGGGTCGCCTTCCGCTTCTACCCGGAAACCGTCTGGCGGGTGGGTGACGCTGCATCAGCCGAGTACACCTATCGCCGGGCCGGCCAGGCATGCGCCGGGATCCAGATCAGCTACGACGACTTCCGCAGCTATGAGAGCTACACCGAAGGCACCCGCTGCACCGTCCTCGGCTCCCGGTACACCCCGGTGCCGCCGGTTCGGCTGCTGGATACCCGCGGGGCGGTCGGTACGCCCACCACCACCCCCGTGCCGGCCAACGGCGAGGTCGTGCTCGACGTTCCGCGCATCCAGGAGGTGCTGGCCGCGGACATCACCGCGATGGTGCTCAACCTGACCGTCACGAAGCCGACGGCGTCCGGTTTCCTGCGGATCTATCCGGACGGGACGAACCTGCCCGACGTGTCCAGCGTGAACTTCGTCGCCGGTGAGACTGTGCCGAACCTAGTGACGGTGCCGATGTCGAACGGGCGGCTGCGGATCCGCCACACCGGCACCGGCACCGCGCACGTCGTCGCCGACCTCCAGGGCGTGTACGCGGCGTCCGGCTCCGGCTTCCGTCCGGTCGCGCCGGTGCGCGTGCTGGACACCCGCCAGGCCGGGTCCACCGCCTTCCCGGCCCACACGTCGCGCACCCTAGACCTGACCGGCCGCATCCCAGCGGGAGCCACCGCCGTGGTGCTGAACACCACGGTGACGAAGCCGACCGCGAGCGGGGTGCTGAAGGTCTTTCCGTACGGGACGCCGGTTCCGACGGCCTCGAACCTCAACTTCGTCGCCGGGCAGACCATCCCCAACCTGGTGGTGGCGCAGGTGGTGGACGGCCGGGTAACCGTCCACAACGCCAGCTCCGGCAGCACCCATGTGGTGGTGGACCTGTCCGGCTGGTACGGCGAGGGCGCGACCGACCTGTTCGTGCCCACCCCGCTCCAGCGCATCTACGACACCCGGGCCACCGACGGCCTCGGGGCGCCGATGGATCCGGCGGCGCAGGTGGCCGTCGGGCCCTCGGTGCTACGGACGGACTGGACGCCGCCCCGCACGACCGCGCTGGTGGCGAACCTGACCGTCACCGCGCCGACCGCGAGCGGCGTCCTCGTCGCGGGGGCCAACGGATCGCCGGTGCCGCAGGCCTCGAACGTCAACTTCGTGGCCCGCGAGACCGCCGCGAACCACATGGTGACGCAGGTCGGTGCCGACGCCCGCGTGTTCGTACGCAACAGCAGCACGGGCCGCAGCCACGTCATCATCGACCAGGCGGGCTACTTCATCGCCGGGTACTGACGTACCACGAACCGGAGCCGGCGTCCCCGCAGCCAGCGGCGGACGCCGGCTCCGCGTCGGCCGTGTCGTCATGTACCAGGCGAGTCCCGGTGCCGCCGGTACATCTTCGGCGCGGCGTCGAACCCTCATTACGCAAGCCCCTGTGCACGGGCATCGCCGTGGCCGTATACGACCGGGGCTAACTCGTGTCATCAAGGGATCTTGATGTCGACGATGTAGGCGTGGGTCGTCGCTACGAGTTGTCTGACGTCGAGTAGGAAGCCCTGTCGGGATACCTGCCGTCGGCGGTGACCGGTGGTCAGCCGCGGTCACCAATTCTGGCTATCCGGCTTGTGGGGCAATCAGGTGCCGCAGAACAGCCGCAGAGGTGTGCTGTTGAGGACTTGGGCTTGACGCCGCGACAGCGCGGCGAGTGGCAGTCAGGCAGGATCGGTCCGTGACGAGGCGACCTGATCCGGCTGTTCTGTTTCCCGACGTGGCAGCCTCGCTGCCGCTTTGCAGGCTGTGGCGGTCGAGCAAGGGCCTTCGTTCCCAACGACAAGCTCGGCATCCGATCTGCTGATCGAGGCCGCATACGCCGAGCCGAAGCTACGAAGGTTGTACCCGTACACCAGCCACTGGTCCCTGAACTTCTCCGCCAGCACTCTCCTGCCGCACGTCAGCCCGTCGAGGGGCGGGAGCTACGACGTGGTGTCGCCCCGCGGGGTTACGAGACGACCCATAGCTTGCAGACCAACTCCACAAGGGATTACATCGATGTAACGGCGGCCACGGACAAGACGCCTGTTGGTGCGGGAGGGCCGGCGCTCCGGTCTTCTGGCCCGGGGCGGTGCTCAGCCAACGAACGATGTACCGCCCGGGCATAAGAAGGCGGCGAAGACACGAAGCGGACGGCATTGCGCACCTCCGGTGGATGGCACGGCCCCGACGACATGATCAAAGGGGGCGCTGGCACACGCGAAGTACCGTCCGCGGTCACCGACAGGAAGAAAGCGCCGGCGCCGCATCCTCGACGCGGCGGACCCAAGAGGCATTCGGGCAGATCGTGCGTCTGTCAACCGGTTCCTCCAGCACACGAACTAGGGCTTACCCCCACCCACCTAGCCCGCCTCGCCGTGCGTCGCTCGTGACGGTTCCAGCACGGGGCTAGACGTGGGAGCCGCAGCGACCAGCTTGCCCAACAGACAATCGTTCCATATAGGATCTCAGGAGCTGTCGATCATGGTCGGAGACATGGCGGCCAGCGTTCTAGACTGCCTGGATCCGAGAGCAATCGCCCGCCCCGCAGGATGCAGGTCGATCGATGACCCCATTCGCCAGCGGTTTCCCTCCTGGTACGAGGATGCTGATGCCTGAGTCTTTCCCTCTTGACACGCGCGCCGCCCATCGGGCAAGCGATCCGTACGGCGAACCTCCCGCTCGTGATGGGTACACGGCCAGTGGCGTGGGGCCTCGTCTGATGTGGCTATCGGTGCTTCCTGCCGCCGTCGTCGCGTTGCTCGGGGCCGCCGCCGTCTTTTTCGTGCTCGTCGTGTCCGGGGAAGCGGTCACGGCCAGGATAGGTGTGGTTCTGGTCCTGGCATGGATCGTCGCCGTGGTGGTCGTCGCCGTCGCCGCCAACCGAGCCAATGCGATCGACCGCCTGATCGTCGCCAAGATCGGCGCCCTGCGGTCCTCGACCATTCAGCGCCGGGCTGAGGTGCAGCAGCTGATCGAGCGGTTGCGCCGTGGCGACCGACTCGAGTCACCCGCGAAGTTCGTGCCCGGCCGGCTAGACGATGGGTTCGCGGTTCTACAGCGCGAACTGGACGAGGCCCTGCATGCTGCCCAGGTTGCCGTCGTCGAGGCATCAGCCGTGGCGCCGGCGCCACCCGTGCCCAACTCCGGCTACCAGGTGGAGGTCTTCGTCAACCTTGCCCGACGGCTACAGTCCCTGGTGCATCGGGAGATCCAGTTGCTCGACGACCTGGAAAACCAGGTCGAGGATCCGGATCTACTGAAGGGCCTGTTCCAGGTCGACCACCTTGCCACACGTATCCGCAGACACGCGGAAAACCTCGCAGTCCTGGGTGGCGCGGTTTCTCGGCGGCAGTGGAGCAGGCCGGTGGCTCTGACCGAGGTGTTGCGGTCGGCTATGGCCGAGGTTCAGCAGTATTCCCGGGTCAAGCTGGTCCCACCAATCGAGGGCACGCTGGGTGGCCACGCTGTCGCCGACGTCATTCACCTGGTCGCTGAGCTCGTTGAGAATGCCACCAACTTCTCCGCCCCGCATACCCAGGTGCTGCTGCGTGCCCAGGCCGTGACGGCCGGTATCGCAGTAGAGGTTGAGGACCGGGGCCTGGGTATTCCGCTCGCCGACCAGGACCGGGTGAACCATCTCTTGGTCGACCCAACCGGGGTTGACGTTGGCGAGCTGCTGCGCGACGGCCGCATCGGGCTGTTCGTCGTCGGGGCCATCGCCCGTCGGCACGGCATCACGGTGCGGTTGCAAACCAACATCTACGGCGGGACCCAGGCGGTGCTCATTCTGCCCCCCGGGTTGCTCGGTTCGCCGCCGCAGAGGCGTGAGTCCTGGCACGAGACGCAGCCGCAGCCGCTGGTCCAATCGTCCCGCCACGAGCCACCACGCGCAGTGGCCGCGACTGCCTCGGCCCGACCGCCGGCGTACTCGCCGGCCCCTGCCCAACTGCCGGCTCACGACCGGACTCCCATGGGCAGTCAGGGCATTGAGCAACCGGCACCGCCAGCTGCGGCGTGGGACTACGCGCACTCTCCCACGGACTCCGCTGCGGCGTCGTCCGCAGCTAGCGGGTACGCCCGATACGCCGCGGGCACGCCGGCAGAGGAGGCCGCAGCCGTGCCGCCGGCTACAGCTCAGGCTGCAGCCGGCGGCACGGCTACAGCTCAGGCTGCAGCCGGCGGCACGGCTACAGCTCAGGCCGCTGACGGCAACGTCCGTCCGCGACTGCCGCACCGGAAACCGCAGACACATCTGGCCCCGCAGCTACAAGGCGCTCCCACTGCCTCTGTCTCGAAGGAGCAGGTGGCTGAACACAACCCCACCCTGATGGCTACGTTCACGCGGGCCTTCAGTCGGGGCGAAGCCGGATCCGGCGGGAATGACGGCTCCGAAAGCCGTCCAGGCGGCATCAGCTGACCCCGCGTCACCGTTAAGGAGGTTACCTATCATGCGGAGCAATGCGCCCGTTGAACGATCGCAGGATCTCGTGTGGCTGCTGTCCGGGCTGGCCGAGCGGGTCCCCCACACCCGCAGTGCTTTGCTGTTGTCCTCGGACGGCCTACCGATGGCCGCCCACGGGCTGGATCGGGCCGGCGCGGACCACCTGGCGGCAATCGCCTCCGGGCTGTTCTCCCTCGCTCGCAGCGCTGGAGGTAGTTTCGGTGGCGGTAACGGAGTTCGTCAGGTGGTGGCGGAACTCGATGACAGCCTGCTGTTCGTCACGGCGGCCGGCTCCAATGCCGTCCTGGCGGTGCTCGCAGGCCGTGAGGCTGACGTCGGCGTACTCGGGTATGAGATGTCGCAAATGGTGAAGAGCGTACGGCCATTCCTGGCCACGCCGACCCGTCCGGGGACCGCCAGTTCTGACGACACTATCCGGTGACCATGGTGGGTCCGGAGAACGAACACTTCCTCGACGACGACGCGGGGCGCCTGGTGCGCCCCTACACGGTCAGCAACGGGCGCACCCGGCCGAGCAAGCACATGGAGTTGCTGTCCTGGGTGGTGGCGACCGGCCGGGTTCCTCGGGGACACCTGGAGCCGGACCATGCCCGGGCGCTTCGCCTCTGCAGCGACCCGACCACGGTCGCCGAAATCTCGGCACACCTGAAACTGCCCGCTGCTATCACGAAGGTGGTGCTTTCCGACTTGGTCGATTGCGGCGCGCTGAGCACCCGAGCTCCCAGCCCTATCGCCGACCCCACTGATCGATCCGTATTGGAGGCGGTTCTCCATGGCCTACAACGACGACTCTGAACTGTCTCCGGTGTTCCCGACCGCACTCAAGATCCTCATCGCCGGTGGATTCGGTGTCGGCAAGACAACGTTCGTCGGCGCGGTGAGCGAGATCCGGCCGTTGCGCACGGAGGAGATCATCACCACCGCCAGCGTGGGCACCGACAGCCTGACGGGGGTGGAGAACAAGTCCACCACCACCGTGGCGCTGGACTTCGGCCGCATCACGGTCGATCCCCGCTACATCCTGTACGTGTTCGGCACACCCGGACAGGATCGCTTCTGGTTCATGTGGGACGAGTTGTCCGCCGGAGCCCTCGGGGCTGTCGTCCTCGCCGACACCCGCCGCCTACAAGACTCCTTCGCAGCCATCGACTTCTTCGAAGCCCGCGGCATCGATTTCCTGGTCGCCGTCAACCAATTCGACGGCTCGTTCCACTACACCCCTGAGGAGGTACGGGCCGCCCTCGAGCTCAAACCCGATGTGCCGATCGTCATGTGCGACGCCCGTAACAGTCGCTCCGCGACCGCAGTGCTGATCGCCCTGCTTCAGCACCTACTCGGCACTTCCCGAAACCGCTCGGCGTGAAACACCTCGGACCTACACCAGAGATGGAGCCAGACATGATCTACGAATCCCCGGCCTACCAGTCACTGACGCCGACGGATCAGGAAGCGCCGCAACGTGTGCAGCGGCTGCGCGAACTCGGCCTAGGGGAAAGCCCGGACCCAGAGTTCGACGATTTCGCCCAAAAACTTGCAGAGATCACCGGGGCTCCCTACGCGATGGTGAACTTCATCAGCGAGGACCGCCAGTACTTCGCCGGCCTCTACACCGGCCCGGCTGGGCAGACCAACACCACGCCTGAGGTCGCGGCGGCCGCGCAGCCGGGCCGGGTGATGTCACGAGACCACGGCTACTGCCCACACGTCGTGGTCCGGCGCAAGGCGCTGGTACTCGACGACGTGTGCGACTACCCGCGGTTCGCCGGCAACCCGGTCGTCGACGAGATCGGCATCCGCTCCTACCTCGGCGCACCACTGATCGACGAGACCGGCATGGCCCTCGGCACGATCTGCGTCGTGGACACCGAGCCGCGCCCGTGGGGTCGGCAGGGACTGGAGACCATCAAGGCTCTGGCCGCCGAGCTGACGGATCGGATCAACCAGCGCAGCCGGCGGTAGGACGAAGTCAGGAAGTGGCCGCCGCTTCCAGCAGAGGGGCGGCGAGCCGCTCCGACCACTGCCCCTTGGACGTGCCCAGTGCCACCTCCCCGAGTCGGAGCAGTTGGACGTCGGAGGTGCCGGCTGGAGCGAAGATGTGGTGCGCATCGCGGACATACCGCTCCACCGGCCGATCGGGGTAGAGCCCGCAGGCGGCGTGCACTTCCATCGCGTTACGCGCCGAGTCGAGGGCGTACTCGACGTTGATGAGCTTGGCGTTCATCAACTCCGCGTCGCAGGGCAGGCCTTGGTCCAGCAAGTGCACCGCGTGATAAGCGGCCAGCCGGCCGGTCATCAGCCGGGACTGCATCTGCCCGACCTTGAGCTTGATTGGGAGGAGATCAGCCAACGGCTTGCCGTAGCGGTGCTGCTCGGTGACGTATGCCGAGGTTTCCTCAAGTAGGGCCTGATGGATCCCGAGGGAGACAGCCGTCAAGTTCGGGCGGCCGTACAGGATGCTGGAGGAGTAGGCGATTGCCAAGCCGTCGCCCTCCTCGCCGAGCAGGTTCGCTGCAGGCACGCGGCAGTCCTCGAAGACGAGTTCGCCGAAGCTGAAGCCGTGCAGGCCCATGGCGGCGCGATGCGGACCGAGCGAGAAGCCCGAACGGTCCGACTCGACCAAGAACGCCGACAGCCCTCGCGAACCCGGGCCGGTGCGGACCACCACTCCGTGCAGGTCACCGACGTGACTGTTACCGACGAACACCTTCCGGCCGTTCAGAATGTATTCATCGCCGTCACGTACCGCCGTGGCCTCCATGCCGAGGACATGGCCACCGGACTGCGGCTCGGTGACCGCGATGGTGGGTAGGCACGTCCCGTCGGCGATGGCCGGTAGCCACTGCCTCTTCTGACTGTCGTTGCCGAAGTGCATGATCTTTGCCACGCCCAGCTGGCTGGCCTGCACCATGGCGCCCATCGCACCGCTGACCCGCGACAGCTCCTCGATGATGATCGTCTTCGCGAGGTGCCCCAGGCCCATCCCGCCGTAGTCCGGGCTGATCGTGACACCGATCCAGCCCTGGCGGGCGATCAACCGCGACAGTTCATGCTGAACCGAGCGAGACGCTTCCATCTCCGGGATCCGAGGACGCACCTCGGCCTCCGCGAACCGCCGCACTTCTTCCCGTAGACGCTCGTGACGTTTCGTGGCGAAGTAGCTTTCCATGTGCAGATCCCCTCATGAGTCGCCTGCCGACCTGCCGGATCCGGTTGAATCCGGCCGGGCCGCGAACGTTCTGGTCGTCGCCGTCGTACGCATCGTCGGGATCCCCGTTGATGCGCCAGCGGTTTGACGGGTCGACTCGGGCTCGGCTGCGCCACTGAGCTGGTCGCACGCCAATCACCACCGCCGTTGCGGCTACTGAACGGTCCGGTGGGTTCATGTGGAAGACCCATGGCGAGGCCACGTGCGGAGGTCCGGCGGCCTTGCGGCACCAGTCCCTCGGGCGGATTGCCGGGCGCGGGAAGCGAGCCGGTCGGGGCGGCCTCGTGCGTGCCGGTTCCTAACGGCGCCCATGGCGTCGGCGCCGCTCACCATCGCGACCACAGGGACTGGGCACCGACTCGTTCGATCGAACTCTGACCAGGGTTGACGACGATGCGGCGACCAGGAAAAGCCCGCTGTCTCATCCGCTCCGCCTCCCACAGGTTCGCCATGATCGTAACCGCATAGATCCACAAGGGCACCCT
The DNA here is from genome assembly GCF_036906795.1 of Micromonospora sp. CPCC 205739. Classification (NCBI taxonomy): domain Bacteria; kingdom Bacillati; phylum Actinomycetota; class Actinomycetes; order Micromonosporales; family Micromonosporaceae; genus Micromonospora; species Micromonospora sp. CPCC 205739. The sequence continues at coordinate 142,734 of NZ_JBAKHS010000006.1, forward strand.
CCTATCAGCACATGAGACGCTGAGCCTCCGGTCAGTCCAAACTCGACGGCGGGGACCCGGTTGGCCTGCAGTCCGGCGCCGATGCCGGACGGCTTCGGGTGTGTCCCGGCGCCGGTCAACTCGACTCGGCGCACGGTGCCATCGAAGCCGTCCCGCCTCGCGGTGCCTGCCGTGGTCGCGATGACCCCCGAAGCCTCGTCTCATCTCCTGGGAAGAGCAGCTGGTAGGCCGGACGATGTTCGGGAAGCGGCATCCTCAGCCGGCGCGGGCGGCGAGGGCGGCGGTGGGTGTGTGTCATTTGCGGGTGGACCGCGCGGTTGGTCCACAGGCGCTCGTTGGCGCGAGCCGCCCAGTACTTCTTCGCACCGCGTCGAGCAGACCTCTCGGCTGATCCTGCATCGGCTCGCCGGAGGCGTTCACCAAGGTGCCGCAGTGACCCGTAGCGGGCCAAGCCGCAGGAGACCCTCTCTCGTTCCGCCGGAGCCAACGACGATGCGCCCGCCGGCGGGGCGGCAGGCGCGACCGAGGGCGAACACAGGCCTCTGCCACGCAAGTCCGCCCCTGACACGCCAGCGTTCATTGCAACAGGCCCCGCCCCCAATCCAGCCACCCATCGGACTTCACTCCAAGATCCCTAACCCCCCTAACGTCAAACGCCACCCTGCCCCAACCTGGCCGGATAGGGCTGGGGCTCAACCCCGATGTCCGATACCGCCGCTTCGGCCTACGGTCGATCCCGGGTCCGGGCGAGGTTGTCTGAGACCACGTCCGAACAACATCCATCGAGGAGGCCGGCATCATGAGTGAAAGCGCCAGCACAAATTCGACCGACGACGTGAACTCGACCTCTGCTGCCGACTGGACCGGCAGCACGCAGGCAACCGCCGATACGAGCGCGACCGCCGACATTGATTCCACCGCCAGCGCGGGGTCGGCCGCCGACATGGGCGCAGCCGCTGACATGGTGTCGCCGCAGAACCTGCATGACTTCGTATTCGGCCTGCTCACGAACGCCGACGCCCGAGCGGCGTACGAGACGGACCCGCAAGGCGCGCTGGACAAGGCGGGCCTCAACGACGTGACCCCGGCCGACGTGCAGGACATCCATCCGCTGGTCGCCGACTACGTTCCTGCACACGGCATCACGTCCATGCTGTCTGGAGACAGCCTCGGCGTCAGCGTCAGCGTCAGCGCCGGCGCCACGGTCGACGGACTCGGGCTCAGCGGCGCGACCGGCAGCCTCGGCGGACTCGACCTCGACGGCGTGGCTGGTGATCTCGGCGGCGCTGCGTACGGTGCCACCGGTCTGGTCGGCGGCGTGGCTGGTGATCTCGGCGGCGCTGCGTACGGTGCCACCGGTCTGGTCGGCGGCGTGGCTGGTGATCTCGGCGGCGCTGCGTACGGTGCCACCGGTCTGGTCGGCGGCGTGGCTGGTGATCTCGGCGGCGCTGCGTACGGTGCCACCGGTCTGGTCGGCGGCGTGGCTGGTGATCTCGGCGGCGCCGCGTACGGTGCCACCGGCCTCGTCGGCGACGTGACCGGCGACCTCGGCGGCACCCTGAACACCCTCAACAGCACCAGCGGCGGACTCGGCGTCGGCGGCGTCTCCGGCGACCTCGGCGGCACCGTGCAGGCCGTCGGCAGCGTCACGGGTGACGTCGGCGTGCACGGGGACGCGTATGCCGGCGCGGACGGTGATCTTCTGGGGGGCCTCACCGGCCTGCTCTGAGCTGAAGGTTCCTTGCTCAATGCGGAGGCCGGGGAGGTGCCCGTTTGCGGGGTCTCCGGCCTCCGTGCTGTCTATCCACCGCTGATTTCCGACGGCGCGTGTACGTTGTGGAACCCGACGGACTTGTTGAGGCGGGGCGCGGTCCCCGGTCAGATGGCTCGTCTGGTTCGGGCAGGGGCCCGGCGTCGCCTGCTAGGTGTTCTGTCCATGGACGTTGGTGACGTGACCGGGCCACGGCGCGGTGGAGATGCTCATGCGCCGCGTCGGCCTAGCCGGTGCCATGGGCCGCCCGAAGTGGCGGCGAGCCCAGCGCGATGGCGTGGCACTCGACCTGGTCAAGCGGCAGTTCACCCGCAGCGGTCCGAACCAGTGGTGGGTCACCGACGTTGGTCACCAACGCGTTGGGCTTGAGGTTTCGTAACTGGTTTCGCGTTCTGTCATGCTTCGAACCCGCACCACCCACCAGGGCAGGAAGCTGCTGGCCAGTACCAGCAGCCCGGCACCGGGCAGGAGTCGACGTGTCCCCATGCAGTCCTGAAGAGACCGAGCACCGACCGCTGATGCTGAGCGATGCCCAGAGGGGTTTCCACAGGCCAAGCGGAGGGTCGGACAGGTAGGCCCGTTGCGTAGCTTGATCTCGCCTCCCGAGCCCGATACCGATGCCACACGCTGATGTGCTGGTTGACCATCACCCGCCGCAGGTAGGCCACCGGGTCGTCGACGTGCTTCCGCCGGCGTATCACCTTTACCAGCGAGCCCTGGAGCAGGTCTTCGGCTTCGTGTGCCGAGCCGGTCAGCAGGTAGGCGGGGCGGAGCAGACCCATGTACCGCGCATCGACGAACTCCCTAAATTCCTCGTCATCACCTTTACCAGTAACAGCGGAACCATGACGCCGACCGAGCTGCGGGTGTACATCGACACCACGTGCGAGGTAATCCCGCCCTCGCCGTTCATCTTCGGCAAGAGCGGGCGGCTGCGTTGCCGGCGCTACTCGAAGTGCTGAACCTGACCGTCACTGCCGTCACCGTCAGGGACAACGCCGACCTGGTTCTCGGCTTTGGTGGCGGGGTGACCCTGCGGGCGTCGGGCGCTCCGAGCGCCAGGACAACCAATGAACTGTGGTGGCTTGGCGACCCGCGACATATGTGCGCCGCGCCGCTCGTCGCCTTCCTGCTTCCACCATCAGTTTGGAAGAGCGTGCTCATCCGGCGGGGAGCTCGAAATGCTGCTCCCGCCGGCAGCCACTGATTGCGTCTACTGCCCGTTCGTGACCGTTCGAGTTCGCGGCTACTCGCGGTGCCTGAGCGAGGGGAGGCCGCCCCACCCGTTTCCGCTGATCTCCGAGGAAGACCGGGGTGTGGGGCGGAGCCCCACCTCTATCGGGGGGGGGGAAGTACACCGCTGGCCGCGTACCGCTCGCCGTCGTCACCTTGAAGATTGGCCTGCAAGTCCTCGGCTAGGGCGCCGAACTCCTGGTAGGCGTCGCCGTCGAAGGGGCCCTTAATTTCGATGGCACCTTCGAACCAGGCCAACGAGACCAACTGGTGGGCAGCGGGTCCTGACGAGCGGGGATCGGATGCTCCGTGTGTGCTCCGGCGGTCGGACCGACGGCGGCAGGTATCGGCGAGCACGGGAGGGCGCTCCTGAGCACTCGTGGGTATCCGCTGGCAGGTAAGCTATGCCCTCGCGCCCTCGTAGCTCAGGGGATAGAGCATCGGTTTCCTAAACCGTGTGTCGCAGGTTCGAATCCTGCCGGGGGCACCAGGTCACAGCATTGATCATCGATCACTGGTCCGCCTTCCGGGGCTTGCGTGCCCGCTCCGTGCCCGACCGCCTCGTTACCTTCGCCCGGCTCGCGTCCAGGTGCTGAGCGACTTCAGCGTCCCGCCCGTCGACCGCGGGCGTCAGAGACAGCCGCGGATCACCTCGCCGGGCACCACAAGGGCTACCAGCCTCCCCGGACGGGACCAGCTCGTTCGTCCGGTAGGGCGCTCCACCTGGTCCCCGTCCGGGAGGCTGGACGGTCTGCGACTGCCCGACGAGGAGATCCGCTCCCCGAGAGATCTACCTTGCCCGGCCTCGACCTATGAAGCGTCAGCCTCGCGGGAGCTGCGCAATGCGCCGACGGCCACCAGCCCCGGACCGGCGAGCGCGATTGCCGCCTCTATGGCCCACGACACCTGAGGGAAGCCTTCCGTTGACGTGCTCACCATCACTCCTGGCTGCAAGAAGGCGCCGTCGGGAGGTTTGGCCATGATCCACCAGGCTGACCATGCCGCAGCTAGATCCGAGTAAGCGCGAGCCGCTCCGAGTGACAGCAGGAACAACCCCAGCGGGAGCAGCCAACGCCGGTCGGCCCGCCACCCTGACAGCGCGAGTGCTCCCATGGTCACGAGGGCAGCGAGCAGGGCCAGCCACACCGTCCCGAGCAGGTCGAGCAGCGGATAACGGCCGAAGTCCCGCGCGAGGCTCAGCCCGAACCAGGCGAGTAGCAGCAGCGCGAGGACACTCGTCGCCACACCCTGCCGCCTGCCGCGCGACGGTAACGCCAACACACCGGCCGCGAGACAGAGAACGCCAAGCGTCAGACCCAGCGCGGCGAGCCTTTGTCGGTCGATCACCTCCCGCACACGCGCCAGCATGTCCGCCTTCGCTACCCCTTGGCCGTACGTCAGCCAGCCTGCTTCGTCGACCTGCTCCTGGTACCAGAGAAGTCTCATCGCCGCCACCACGGCAAGTAACCCGATACCGGCGGCGACGGCCCACCTCACGCGGCGCACACCCTGGTCCAGCAGTACGTATCCGAGCAGTGCGAGCAGCATGACGAGGCCGAACTGCAGCGACGCGGCAGGCATGGCGAGCAGCGCCGCCGCAACCGAGAGCAGACCGGCCGCGACGGATGCAACGAGCAGGCCGAACGAGAGACGCATGGCCAAGATCGTGACACGCGATGCGGAAGTGCGCGTAGCCAGAAAATGTGGAGCGGTCCGCTGCCGGGGGCGCCAGGTCAGACCCTTGATCACCAATCACTCCTTTCGCCTCCGGGACATCCCTGCTCGCATGGTTGGTGCAGAGATGGCGCGGGGTCATGTCGTCGAAGCGCGCCGCATCAGCCGGTGCCGAGTTGAGGCACCCGACATCGCAGCAGCGAGCTGTAAGGCGTCCCGGCTGTCCATGCACGCACGGGGGTTGCACATGACGATCCGCCGGTACGCCTCGGTTCTGGGCGCCGCGATCCTCGCGGCCGGCCTCGCCGCCACGCCCGCCACCGCCGCCTCGGCGCCCGACGAACCCGACCCGGCGAAGCTCGCCGCCGGCACGGAGAAGGACCCGCAGACGGGCGGCAACCGCAAGTATCTGGTCGGGCAGGGCGAAGACGTGCCCGCCGTGCTCGGCGTGACGAACCTCGGCGACGCGCCGGTCGACGGTCTCGTCGTCCAGGTGCGGATCCTCAACGACCTGGACTTCACCAGGAAGTACGAGAACTGCTGGTATGCGGTCGACAGTAACCAGGAGACGGCCTGGTGCGAGTTCGACGAGGTGCTCGCGCCGGGTGCCAGCCTGGCCGTGACGGGGGCGGGCATCTCCACCAAGCCGGACGCCCGCGCCGACAAGATCTCGTCCATCGTGTACCGCTGGGTCAGCAAGGAGTACGCCGACGCGCGGGGCGGCGTGCAGGTGCTGGCCGGCCAGTGGGCCGGGCAGGGCACGACGGCGGTCCGCGGTACCGAGAAGCCGTTGACGTTGGCGGCCCCGGCCGGGGCGCTCGGTGGGCTCGGCGGTCCGCTCGGCTTCGCCTACGTCGGGCTCGTCACGCCGCCCACCGGCGAGCCGACCGCGACCCCGACCGCGACGCCCAGCGCCACGCCGACCGCCACCCCCGGTGGCACGCCCACCGCCGCTCCCTCCACCAGCCCGGACGCCGGCGGCGAGGGCGGCGGGCTGCCCGTGACCGGCGCGGAACCGCAACCATGGCGGGTGTGGGCGGCGGCCTCCTGCTCCTCGGCGGCGCGGGCTACCTGATCGCACGCCGGCGCCGTACCCGTTTCGTGGCGTAGCTCCACTCGAAGCGCCCTCGGCCCGACGTCTCGTCGGGCCGAGGGCGCTTCGCCGTTGCGGACCGCGGCAGCGAGGACCGGCCAGCCGGCGAATCAGCGAGGGGCAACGGGTGGCGGCGGCCCGGCTGGTCAGGCGGTGGGACGCAGCTCGGAGAGCAGCTTCTCGACCCGGGTACGGATGTCGTCGCGGATCGGGCGTACGGCCTCGACGCCCTTGCCGGCCGGGTCCTCGAGCTTCCAGTCCTCGTAACGCTTGCCGGGGAAGACGGGGCAGGCGTCGCCGCACCCCATCGTGACGATGACGTCGGAGGACTCGGCGGTGGCGTACTCGAGGAGCTTGGGGGTCTGGTCGGTGATGTCGATGCCGACCTCCCGCATGGCCTCGACGGCGGCGGGGTTGACCGTGTCGGCGGGGGCGGAGCCGGCGGAGCGGACCTCGACGGTGTCGCCGGCGAGGTGGCGCAACCAGCCGGCGGCCATCTGGGAGCGGCCGGCGTTGTGGACGCAGACGAATAGGACGCTGGGCTTGTCGGACATCAGGAGCCTCTCTGGCAGCGCGGGTCGCAGGGCCTGTTGACCGGCCCGTGGCGGGGGATTTCCGGCAGTGTGCGGGCGGGGTCGCTGTTGCGGTCGAGCAGCGGATAGCGGTCGGCGGGCCGGGCAGGGTTGACCAGACCGCGGAAGTCGGCGGTCATGCGCCGTGGTCGAGCGCGGCGTCCTCGGTGGGGACGACGACTTGGTCGGCAGCGCGCCCGGCGTCGGGGTAGAGGGCGGCCAGCAGCCCGACGCCGACGCCCAGGCCGACAAGTTGGAAGAGGACGAAGCCGGGCACCGAGGCGGGCGCGATGCCGGCGAAGCTGTCGGTGAACGCCCGCCCGATCGTGACGGCCGGGTTGGCGAACGAGGTCGACGAGGTGAACCAGTAGGCGGCGCCGATGTAGGCGCCGACGGCGGCGGGGGCGACGGGCGCGCGGCCGGAGCGGGCCAGCGCGAAGATCAGCAGGATCAGGCCGGCGGTGGCCACCACCTCACCGAGCCACAGGTTGCCGGCGGAGCGGTCCTTGCTGGAGAAGGCGACGGCGGCGAGGTCGAACATGAGGTTCGCCAGGATCGACCCGGCGATCGCGCCGAGGATCTGCGCGGCGGTGTAGGCGGCGAGGTCGCGGGCGGTGAGGCCGGTGCCGGTACGGCGGCCGAGGAGCCAGTCCGCGGCGGAGACGACCGGGTTGAAGTGGGCGCCGGAGATCGGACCGAAGATCAGGATCAGGGCAGCCAGGGCGAACGCGGTGGCGATCGAGTTCTCCAGCAGCTGGAGGCCGACATCGTCGGGGGAGAGCGTGGTGGCCATGATGCCGGAGCCGACCACGGCGGTGACCAGCAGGGCGGTGCCGGTGAACTCGGCCAGCAGGCGCCGCCGGAGTGCGATGGTCATCAGTCTGTTCTCTCCCATGTGCTGGCTGCCCGGGTGCTCAGGTCAGGACGGTGGTCGGGTGGGCGGCGCTCGTCTCGGCGCGGAGGCGGGGACCGGTGCCGGTCATCGGGCGCCGTCGGGGGCGACGGAGGGGGCGAGGCGATCAACCCGGTCGGCGAGGTCGGCGTACGCGGCTTCGAACGCCTCGTCGGTGTCGACCCGTACCGGGTCGGGCACGGACCAGTGCAGGCGGGGGTGGACGGGCCCGGTCAGTTCCTCGTGGGCGTTGTCGCAGACGGCGATCACCAGGTCGTTCGCCCGCACGATGTCGTCGACGTGGGCGGTGCCCGTCGGGTCGAGTTCGAGGTGGTGGCGGTGGGCGACAGCCACGGCGCGGGGGTGCACCCGGGCGGCGGGCTTCGTGCCGGCCGAGGCCACCGCGCTGCGGGTACGCCGCCGCCAGAGCGCGGCGGCGAGCTGCGAGCGGGCCGAGTTGTGGGTGCAGACGAAGACCACCCGATCCACCCCCGTCAGGGGAGGGGGAGTCAGGGCGGCGAGGGTGTCCGGCCGAAGTCGCAGGTAGGTGCGTCGTCGATCCCCCTCGGAGCGGCCCCTGACGACCAGGCCCGCCTCGGTGAGCACCTTGACGTGGTGGGCGACCAGGTTGGTCGGCAGGCCGAGGGTGTGGGCGATCTCGCCAGGAGAAGCGTCGCCGAGGGTGAGCGCGTCCACGATCGCCAGGCGCGCGGGATCGCCGAGGGCGGCGTGGATCCGTGCGCGCCCGGTCAGGGAGGCAAGCTCAGTGGTCATTGACTCAATAATTACTGAGCTATTTGGCGACTGTCAAACGGTTCCGGCCTCTGCAACGGCGCGGCCCTAGGCCGTGTCTTCAAAGGTTCACAACCACTGGAGTAGTGCGGCGATGGTGACGGTGGCCTGGTAGGACGTGGCGGTTTTGTCGTAGCGGGTGGCGACGCTGCGGCACTGCTTGAGGCGGTTGAAGCAGCGTTCGACGACGTT